>JAKAPG010000158.1 GCA_021823085.1 Thermoplasmata archaeon
GGCGGGGCAGACCGTGGGAGCGACCCTTCGGCCCGGGGGGACGCTGCCCCCTGCACGAACGTCCTCGTCCCAGCGTCATCCTCCCTGCCCGTGGTCGCCGGTAGCTCTCCCGCGGCGGTGCGCCGGTCGATGACGTTCGTCGCGGGGAACGAGCGCGCTCCCGAGAGCTATTCGGCCGGCTCACCCTCCGCTCCGTTCGAAGGAGCGGTTCCCCGTGGTCGGGGCGAACCGGTGCTCCTCTCGAGACGGCCCGATGACCGCTCGAGGGGTCCGCGACGAGGGACCGGAGGACGGATCCCGAGCCCGTCGGTCGATCCTCGAAGGGGCGGCGTCCGCCTTTCCCCGTCTCCCTCGCCGACTTCCCCCGGTGGCCGGACGGTGAGCGGCTGCCGCCCTTCGTGAGCATGTCCCCGAAGCCTGGGGGGAAGGATCGTCGGCCGGGAAGCCAGGGTCGCCCCCGACGGTGGTTCGGCCTCCCACTCGATCGGTCGAGGCGTCGGTCATCCCTATGAACGGCACCGGGCTCCGAGGCCGGCCACCCCGATGACGGAGTATCGGCGTCCTCGGAAGCGAAGCGTCGGCGTTGCCGGGGGCGCCCATCTTGCGCTCTTGATGGTCGCAGTCACTCTGGTGAGCGCCGTATCCCTGCCCGCCGTTGGCTCCGGGGCGATGGGCTCCTTCGCGTCTTCGCACGCGGTGGCTCTCGGGCGCCCGCCGGGGAATGCGGCTCGGACGATCGCCGAGACCTCGAGCACCGGACCGGCACCCTTGGGGACGATCGCGACGATCGGGGTCGACTCCCAGCCGTACGGACTCGCCTACGACAACAGCACCGACCTTCTCTACGTGGTCAATTCGGGTTCGAACGACGTCACGGTCATCCGGGGGTTTACCGTGATCGCGACCGTGCCGGTCGGGTCCGGGCCGAACTATGCGGTCTATGACGCGAGCGACGGCGACGTGTATGTGGGCAACACGCTCGACAATACCGTCAGCGTGATCCACGGCACCTCCGTGGTGGCGACCGTACCCACGGGAGCCTACCCGTTCCGCCTGGTCTACGACGCGGAGAACAGTTACGTCTACGTCCTGGACCAGCTCTCCGAGAACCTGACCGTGATCCAAGGCACCTCGGTCGTGGGCGCCGTCGCGGTCGGGCCCGGACCGATCGCCGCCACGTGCGACCCCCGGACCGGCGACCTCTGGGTCACGACGCACGCGGATGCGGCGGTCCTCGTGCGGCAGCTTTCGGTGGTCACCACCATTCCGGTCGGCCGGGACCCCCAGTCCGTGTCCTACGTTCCCGCGACCGGAGGCGTCTACGTGGCCAACACGGAGTCGAACAGCGTGAGCGTGCTAAACCTCACGTCAGTGGTGGCGACCATCGGGGTCGGGAGCTATCCGATCGCACTCGCGTACTCGAGCCTCCAAGGATACCTCTACGTCGCGAACTACTACTCGGCCAATGTCAGCGTGGTCGGAGGGCTGGCGGTCGTGGCCACCCTGCCGGTCGGCGCGTATCCGAATGCGATGGCCTTCGATGCGGGCGACGGGTACGGCTTCGTGGCAAATGCCCACTCGGACAATTTGAGCGTGATCCGCGGAACCTCGACGGTGGGCAGCATCGCGGTCGGTGCCGAACCCGTTTCGGTCGTTTACGCCCCCTCGACCGGATACCTCTACGTGGCGAACTACGGGGAAGGGACGGTGACCGTGCTCGGGCCGTCGCCGGCCTCGGGTCTCCCCACGTGGGCCTATGCATCCGCGATCGCCCTCCTGTTCTCCGCGGCCGCCGCGATCATGATCGGGGTCGAGCGCCGCCGGCGGGAGACTCGGCTCCCCCGGTCCCGCACCGAAGTAGGACCGACGCGAACCGAGACGCAAAAGGACCCTTCCGCGATCGAGCAAGCGAGAGAAGACCCCGACCCGCATCCGGGAGCTCCGTGACGCGAACCCTCCCCGCCTCGCGCCCGCGGGCGTCGAGGAGGCCCGGTCGAGCGTGGTTCTCGATCGGTGTCGGTCTCGTCGTGGTCGGATTCGGCCTGTTCCTCTTCTCCGAGGCGTTCCCGGCCGGTCTCCTCCTGCTGCTCCTGGGCGTGATCCTGCTGTTCGGGTGGGCCCTCGCCGGAACGCCCGGACGGGGGAGCGAAACTGCGGGAGCCGGCGCACCCGGGAGCGCAATCGGTTCCCGCGACCTGGTGCACCGGGTCGCCAGGCTCTGGTCCCGCGACCCGAAGGGGATGGCGATCGACCTCCTTCGGGTGGGGGTGGGCTTCGTCTGGGCGCTGAACCTCCTCTTCGTCGTGAACCCGACCAACCAGTTCTTTCTCACCTTCCAGAACGTCGCGCTCTCCTTCGCTCCGACGAGCCTCGGGGGTCCGGGAGTGGCGGATTTCGTCGCGGCCCACTCGGTGGCGTTCGCGTGGATCACCGCCGCTCTGACCGCTTACCTGACGGTGGCGTTCGTGTTCGGGATCACCACTCGGCTCGCGTGCCTCGTGGGGGGGGCCGCCTCCATCGTGTTCCTGCTGACCCAGTTCCTCAGCACGTTCGAGATGCCCGGAGGGACGGACGTCGGCCCGCATCCTCTCTACCTGCTCGTCTATCTGGTGTTGTACACCGGCGCCGCCGGTCGCTACTTTGCGGTGGACCACTGGGTGTGGGTCAGCGGCCGGGCGCGGTTTCCCCGGCTCTCGCGCTGGGTGGCCGCCCCTCGTCCGTGAGGGGCCGGCACCTCGCCCGTGGTCGATCGCTAGGGAAGGGAGCGGCCAAACCGGCGACCGGGAGCGGCGCGGACCCACCCGTGACCCATCCGCACCGACGGAGGCGGGCGCTCGGCCGGGCCATCGCATGCCGGGAGACCTCCCGGCGGGAGGAAGACCGATCCCACCCGAGCGGTCGCTCCGCTCGACGCGCCGGCGGATCAATCGACGCGAAACAGTTCGATCTTCGCGCGGACGCGATGGTGCAGCTCCTCCGGGTCGAACTCGAGGTCGTACTTGCGAAAGTATCGCCGAAGGGCGAGAGCTCCCTTCTCGAGCGAGCGAAGCGCCTCGTGCAGACGGATCCCCGGGGGCGCTCCGAGCCGGTCGACGCGGAGCGCCGCCGCGAGATCGATGAACCAGGGCCTCTCCTCGTGCACCAGGATGTTGAACGGGCTCAGGTCCGAGTGGACCAGGCCGGCTTCCGCGAGCCCTTCGATCCCCTCCACGGTAGCGCTCAGGAACGTCTCGGGGTCGGCGAGGTGCACCTGCTGCAGCCTCGGCGCCACCGCTTCGGCGGTCCCCAGATACTGCATGGAGAACATGTTCTCCACCCGACGACCCGGCTCGGGTACCCGGGCCCCGCCCTGCCACGCGTATGTCAGGAGCTCGAGCTCCCGCGAGGCGCGCTGCCCCATCGGTTCGAGCTTGACCGACCCCCCTCCCCGATGCGAGGTCCGGTACTGCCGGTAGGCCTTGACCGCCCGCAGTTGCCGTCCGTCCCGGCAGAGGTAGACGTCCGCCTCCTTCCCAGATCCCAAGAGCTGGCCCACTTCCGTGGCCAGTCCCGAAGTAACGACCGCCTCCGCTACGTCTCGGTACGTCGGTTCGGCGAACCCGAGACGACCCGTGCGGACCTTCCAGTGCACGCTCTCGTCGAGGTATCCTGCGTTGGGCATCGATCGGCGGGACCACGCCGAGAGAACGGGAGATGGAAGGACGCGGATGCCCGGCACCCGGAAGGACGAAGTTCAGTCGGTCCACGGCGCGCTGGCATCCACATCGATCGCCATCTTCCGTGAACCTCCCGGCCCTGGGCCGTTGGAAGCGACCGCTCACCGGTATCTAAGTGCTTGCCCGGAGCGCGCGGCCCTGGCGGCGGATCTCGGACCCGCGGGGCGATCTCCGGAGGAGTCATCAATGCGGCACGGTTGCCTCGCTTTCGAAACGTGCCCGCGATCTCCGGACCTCCCCCCACCGCCGGCGAACGCCGGCCGACCGGTCGGGCCCTCGTGGCCGGGGCCGCCGGGTTCCTGGGCCGGGAGATCGTGCAGGCGTTCTCGCGCCGGGGGTGGGAAGTGCGTGGACTGATCCGCGACCCCTCCAAGGCCGACCGGGTCCGTTCGGCCGGGGGCGTGCCGGTCGTCGGGGACGTGCTCGATCGCGCAACGCTCCAGCGGCACTCCGAGGGGTGCCGGGTACTGATCCATCTCGCGGCGAACCCGACGATGGACCCGGACCTGCCCGAGCTCGAGAGAGAGGTGCGGGTC
>JAKAPG010000159.1:0-3371 GCA_021823085.1 Thermoplasmata archaeon
CTGCGAGTGGACCCCTCCGTCGCTCGACTTGCTCGTTCACGAACTCAGGGCGGCGGGACGGACGGACCTCAAGGCGTGGGCCGACGCCCGCCCGAACGTCTTCGAGCTGACGGCCATGGAGCGGGTCTTCCGACTTGTCGAGTCGCTCGGGGGACCGGTGTACATCGTCCACGTCTCGACGGAGGAGGGCCCGGCGCTCGGCGCGTCGGCTCGCGCCCGCGGGGTGGAAGCGTACCTCGAGACCTGCCCCCACTACCTGGCGCTGGACTACACCCTGCCCGCCATCGCCGAGCTCGGGAAGGTCAAGCCGCCGATCCGGGGCCCGGCCGACCGGGAAGGCCTCTGGGCCGGGCTCCTCAACGGCCAGATCGACACGGTCGGGACCGACCACTGCACGCTCCTCCTGCGGAAGGCCAAGGTCGGCGAGGGCGATATCTGGAGCCAGCAGAACGGCTTCGCGGGGACCGAGACGATGCTGCCGATCCTGCTGAGCGAGGGCGTCCACCGACGAGGGATGACCGTGGAGCGCTTGGTCGAAGTGACCTCCGCCAACGCGGCCCGGATACACCGGCTCCCGAACAAGGGCTCGCTGCGACCGGGCTCGGACGCGGACATCGCCATCCTCGACCTCGATCGGGAGGCGACCTTGAGCGCGGAAACCCTCCACAGCGCTTGCGACTTCACGCTCTACGAGGGGTGGAAGGTGACCGGGATGCCGGTCACCACGATCCGCGCCGGCGCCGTTGTGATGGACGAGGGGACACTCTTGCCTGAGCGACCCAAGGGCCGGGTGCTGCGTACGGCACGCCGTCCTCCTCACACGGCGCCCGCCTAGGGCGCCTCCCGAGCCGCCGGAGCTTACGGGAGGGGTCGCAGCGAACCCCTAAGACAACCGAAGTCTACGGGCTCGACCGTGAGCGGCTACGACCTCGTGTTGCGCGGCGGACGCGTGGTGACCTCGACCTCGGTAGTGGAAGCGGACGTCGGGATCTCGGGCGAGCAGATCGCCGCCGTCGCGAAGTCGCTGCCCGCGAACGGAGCCCGCGTCGTGGATCTGAACGGGAAGATCCTGCTCCCGGGGGGAATCGACCCCCATACCCACATCGCCTACGGGCAGCGCCCGTTCGCTCAGAACATCCTCTCGGAGACCGAGTCCATGGCCGTGGGCGGCATCACCTCCGGGTTCTCGTTCGTGGGGCGGAGAGACGCGTACAGCCACCACCTTCCCGAGCTCATCCGCACGCTCGAGTCGCAGAGTCTCCTCGATGTCGGCTTTCACCCGATCATCGGTCGGCCGGAACAGGAGTCGGAGCTTCCGAAACTCCTCTCCGAGCACGGCGTCGCGACGTTCAAGTTCTACACGGCGACCAAGGCGGAGGAGATCTACCCCGAGGTCTGGGGGATCGACGACGGCCTGTTCTACCTCGCGCTCCAGCATATCCGGGAGATGGGGGCACCCGCGTCGGCGCTCGTCCACGCGGAGAACTGGGAGATGCACCCGTACCTGCGCGAGGAGATGATCCGTACGGGGCGGACCGATCAGGCCGCCTACTGCGAGGCCCGGCCCCGGTTCTGCGAGGAGGACGGCATCCTGCGCACGCTCCATTTCGCGGAGCGCCTCGGGACCCCGACGTACATCGTCCATGTCTCGACCGCCGAAGGCGCCCGCATGATCGGGGCGGCGCAGCGGCGGGGCGTCCCGGTCATCGGGGAGACCTGCCCCCAGTACCTCTGCTTCACCCAGGACGACCGGTTCGAGGTGATCGCCCGCGTGAACCCCCCGCTCCGGAGCCGTTCGGACAACGACGCGCTCTGGCAGGCGCTCGCGAACGGGGACATCCGGTGCATGGGCTCCGACCATATCCCGAACCGCACGAAGTCGATGGCGACCGACAACGTCTGGACGACCAAGGTCGGCGGCTACCCGGGCTCGGGCATGATCCTCCCCGTGCTGATGAGCGAGGGCGTGCGCCGCGGCCGGATCGATCTGCCCACCGTCGCCCGCGTCTACAGCGAGAACGCGGCGCGGTGGTTCGGGCTCTATCCCCACAAGGGGGCGATCGTGCCGGGCGCGGACGCCGACATGGTCGTGTGGGACCCGGACCGCGAGGTCGTCTACTCCCCCGAGCTCGGACACCTCTCCTCCGACTTCTCCTGGTTCACGGGCCGCACGTTCCACGGCTGGCCGGCCCAGGTGTACCGCCGGGGCGAGCTCGTGGTCGAGGCGAATGAGCTCCGGGCGAAACCCGGGAGCGGTCGATACCTTCGCCGGCCGCTCCCCGCGGCCTGAACGAACGGTCGGGGTCCAGCAGCGACGGCGACCTACCGAGCCGTTCGCGCGACAGTCCGGGTGAGTTGCGCGAGCAGGTCCCGGATATCCGCGTCCTTCGGGGCGGACCACCAGCTCTCCCACGCGGCTTCGGCCCCGTGCCGACCGGCCAGGGAGCGGAGGAACTTCGCCCGGACCTCCTCGACCGACATCGGGCGCTCGGGGTCGCCCCACCGGTGGCAAACGGCCGCACGTTCGGTCCGTCCGTCTCCGAACGTGATCGTTACCGTCGCGAGCGTCTCCTTCGGATACCGCCGAGTCGCGGTCGGATCTTCCACGAGCCGGATCCGGCGGGACAGGGCGAGCAGGGCGGGGTCGTGGCGGCAGCGGAGCTCGAACCGCTCGGGTCCCGTGGTCCCATCGCAGATCCCGGCCGCGATGGCATACCGCGTGCTCTGGGTCAGCTCCGCGAGCGGGCTCGTGCGCGTCGGAGCCGAGCCGGTGAGCGAGATCGCCGCCCGGTACGTGGCGACCTCCACCTCCTGGATCGTGCGCGGGTCGGTCGGCCGGTCGCCGAGGATCTCACGCACGGCGTCGACGGGGGCATGCGCGTGTCGGCCCCCGGGATAGGGCTTGAGGTAGACCTCATCGATCGCCCAGGAGCCGTCCGCGGGGCGACGGAGCCGGTCCAGGTGGGGATGCGGGGAGAGTTGCTGCAGGAACCCGTGCGGTTCCGCGAGACTACCCGGACCGGCCCCCAGCCCTTCCCGGGCCCAGAACGCCGCCCGGAGAGCCAGCTCGGCCGCGGTCCCGGCGGAGAGCGGCTTTACGGGATCCCGTAGGTTCTGGACCAGCGAGAGCGGGGCATTGAACAGGGCGGCCGAGACCGCCGCCTCGGTGGTGGCGAGATCGCTTCCGAGCAGGCGAGACGCCGCGACCGCCCCACCGGTAGGTCCACACGTACCGTCCGGGTAGAATCCGTTCTGGGTCTGCTCCGGGAAGAGCGTCTCGCCGAAGCGGACCGTCGTCTCGTACCCTGCCACGATCGCATCGATCACCTCGCTCAGGCTCGCCCCCGTACCCTCCGCGATCGCGAGAGCGG
>JAKAPG010000159.1:3381-4172 GCA_021823085.1 Thermoplasmata archaeon
GCGGAGGGGATGGTCGCCTCGCCGGGATGGAGGCCCGCGAAGCGGTGGCCGTCCTGCGCTTCCAGGAGATCGGAGTGGACTCCGTTGTGGAAGGCGGCCCTTCGCGTCGAGGTCGGCTGCGACCAGCCCACCACCGTTGCCGCGCCCTCCGGGAGCGGACCTTCCGCCGTTCGAACGGCGGCCGCCTCGGGCAGGCCCGAGGCCGCGATCATGTTCCCGATCGCGTCCAGGAGGCAGAGCCGGGCCTTGGTCCGGGTGGTTTCGGAGCCGGAGAGATCACCGGGCGCGATCAGGGGCCGCAGGAGCTGTCGGAGCTGAAGTCGTCCGGCCTCTCGCGAGCGCTGGGTTCCCCGGGCCACGATACGAGCGGACCGGAACGCAGGCCATAACGCGTTCGTTCGACCTACCGTGGGGCCACCGCGCGTTGTTACACGTCGCATCGAGCCGATCGACGGCCGGGACCACGGGATACATAATCGCTACTGAGCATTCATATAGGTCGGTCTTTCTCGCGTGTCAAGGCTTCGCTCGCATCGTCCGACTCGTGAGACACCAGTCTACCGGGACCGGGGGACATCGAGCGCACAAGGAGAGGAACGAATGGGAACTAGCGAAGGGAATACGTCGAATCCGCCGCCGCCGACTACTTCCAGCGCGACACCGCCCCCCAAGACCGGGGGACGGCGGACGATCGCGATAGCGGTCGCCGTGGTGATCGTCCTGGCCGCGATCGGAGGAGGAGTGTACTACTACTACAGCACACAGTCGACCAGCAGCTCGAACAACTTCGT
>JAKAPG010000160.1 GCA_021823085.1 Thermoplasmata archaeon
GGACCTCCTTCGGCTCGACCCCGGCGACGTGGAGCCCCCGGAGAAGAGCCTCGCGACAGCGGGTCGGGCCGGTCTCGACGATCGCCCATCCGTCCTCGAGCGGAAGTAGATAGGTACCGATGAGCGCGGAGGTCTCCCGGAATCCGAGGTCGATCAGCCGTCGGTCCCGGCCGAGGTCGTGCACGTCTTGCGCGATCATGGGGGTCCTCTGTCAGAGAAAGAGTGGATGCCTGAAATTCCCCCTCACGTAGGCGAGTACGGCCAGGGCTGCGCTCGCGACCATGGTCAGGGTCCAGGCCACCGCGTTCCAGGCGAGCACCTTGCGCCCGTCCAACGGCCCCAACGGGATCATGTTGAACGCCGCGAACCAGCCGTTGAAGAACGCCAGGAGGGCGAGCGCCGTGAATGCGAACCCGAAGTAGCCGTAGTAGGCTGCGAGCCCGTAGGCGCTCACGAAGAAGGCGAGGCCGAACCCGAGATTCGTAAGAGGGCCGGCGATGCTCGTCTGTCCCCAGGCCTTGAGATCCCGCATCCCTCCGACCACCGTTGCGCCCGGGGCGGCGAACAGGAATCCGATGAACGCGGTGAAGATGCTGAACACGAGGCCCATCGGGAACATCCGGAACTCGGCCCAGGCGTGCCGCCGCTGGGCGGCAATCTTGTGCGCGAGCTCGTGGGCGAGGAACCCGGTCAGGGCGGCCGATGCGGCCAGCGCGATGATCGGCCAACTCAAGGTGAACGTGATGCCGGAAGCGGACCCGAGGAAGGTCGAACCGTTCAGGATCAGCCACAGGTCGAAGGTGAGAACCACGTACGCGATGCCGATGTGCATGAGCTCGACCCGGGAGGTGGAGACCCGTCCCGGGGCCGGTGGCGGGGGCGGCGCCCCATAGGTCGAGTAGTAGTAGGGGGGAGGAGCGGCGGTCACCGGGCCCGAAGCTCCTGCGAGGTCCAGCGACGTACCGGCATCGGCCGCGGGAGAGGTTGGCCCGTCAGGATGGCCCGCACGAGCTCCACGCCGTCCGCGAGTCGCGGGCCGGGGCGGCTGAAGTAGGCCTCGTCCGCGAGGTAGACTCCGAGAGAAGGGGAGAGCTTGCCAAGTTCGCCGTCCAGACCGGCGCGAAGGATCTCACGACGAGTGCGATCGACCGAAAAGCTGCACGGAGACAGAATGACCAGCTCGGGCGCGAGGGCCGCCAGTTCCGCCCACGTGGTCCGAGCTCCCGGGGCGCCCCGGGGCGGTCCTACGGAGGTTCCCCCGGCGATCCGGACGATGTCGGGGGCCCACAGTCCGGCCAGGATCGGCGGATCCAGCCACTCCACTATGGCGACCTTCGGTCCTGTCGACCGACGAGCGGGCGCGCGCGTCCGCTGACGGAGCTCGCGCGCGAGGCGAACCCCCGCCGGCCGATCTCCGATCGCATCCGCCACCGTTGCGATCGAATCCCAGACGGCTTCGAGATTCGTCGGGGTCAACGATATGATCTGGGGGGATACCCCGGCCTCGGCGCACGCCGCCCGGACCTCGGGCTCCGTCACCGAACAGACCCCGCACAGGTCCTGAGTGACGAGGACGTCGGGGCGTAGACGGCGCAACAGGTCCATGTCGAGTTCATACAGGCTCTCGCCCTTCGCTCGCCGGGAACGCACGCGTTCGTCGATCTCACGCGAACTACGTTCATCGTCCCGGGTCCGGGGTCGCATGACGATCGCGCGGTCTCGGATCGTCGGTGGAAAGTCACACTCCGCGCTGCGCCCAACGAGGTCGGGTCCGTGGCCGAGCGAGGTGACGATCTCGGTGCCGCTTGGAAGGAGGGAAACAACGCGCATCGGATGGGTAACGGTACGTCGAGCCCGGCGCGTATTACAAGGCTTCCCCGCCCGCCGACGCCAACGGAGATCGCCCGGGCCGCGTCATCGATCGAAGGCGCTGGGCCTCGGTTTCCGAGAGGCCCAGCCGGCGAGCCGACTCCTGCTCGTCCCGGCCCGCTTCGGCGAGGCCGACGTGCTCCAGCACGATACCATGGACGAACCGGAGACGCGGGTCGTTCGGAACGCGGTCCAAGGCGTGACCAATCTCAACGCGCGCACCTCGCCAATCGCCCCGCTCCACCAGGGCCGTCATGAGGCTGATCCGGGCGACCAGATCGTCCGGATGGTCGCGGACCACCGCGTGGAGGGCTTCGAGCTCGCGCTCGGGATCCCCCAGCGCGCCGAGCGCGCTCGCAAGTCCGATCCGACCCTCGACCGAACCCGGAGACATCTCGAGAACATGGGTCCAGGCCTCCTTGGCGGCCGACCAATCGCCCATCCCGCTCGTCGCGCGCGCGCGGCCGAGCCACGCCGGAAGGAATTCGGGCTTCAATCTCGCCGCCTCGAGGTAGAATCGGGCGGCCAAGGGTAGCACCGTCGCCTCGTACCATGTGTCGCCCCGTCTCATCGCGCCCTCCAGGTCCCGGACGCTCGGGAGGACGGAACCGCTGGGTCGTGGCCGCCCGGAGTCGACCGGGATGAGCGGGGTCTCGATCCCGAGGGCATCGATCAGGCGCGCAAACTCCGCCCCCGCGACCACGGTGCCGCCGCGACGAACGATCTCCGGTCCCCAGTAGGCGGGGAGGTCCCGGATCGAGAAGACGACCAGGCGCTCGGCCGGCACGTCGCCCGCCGCGGACCACCGTCGGACCGAGTCCATCGAGGCCCGGCTGGGATCGGAAACGAAGACGTAGAGATAGCCGTCCCGGGTGTCCAAGGCGAATCCCTCCGGGATCGGTCGCGCTGCCTCCAGCCCCTGGCCCATCGTCCGGAGGATGTCCCGGACGAGCTCAACGAACGCGCGCGAATCCATGGGCGAACCGATGGCCCATCGCCCGCTTAAATATCCCGCGCCATCCGCAAGGGCGGTGGATGCGGTGGACTTTGCCGAGCTCTCCGGGTACCGCCCCCGAATCGAGGCGGCCGTGCGCGCCCACTACCGGGCCTCGTTTCGTACGGCGCCAAGCTCCGTGCGGCGATTCCTGAGGCTGGGGGAGGACCTTTCCCTCCGTGGGGGAAAGAGGTTCCGCGCTCTGCTCGTGCTGGCGGGGTTCCATATCGCGAGCGGCCGGGACCCATCCCCGGCCATCGAAGTCGCCGCGGGGCTCGAGCACTTTCAGACGTGGATGCTGATCCACGACGACATCATCGACCACTCGACGGAGCGGCGCGGCGGGCCGACGGTCCATCGGGAGGCTTCGGCCATGTTCGGGCGAAAGGGGGAGAACGAGAACCCCTCGGACCTGGGCGAGGGGATCGCGATCACGCTCGGAGACGCCGAGGAGCCGTTCGTGGTCGAAACGTTCCTGAGGACTCGCGTGCCCCTGCCCGCGCGCCTCGCGGCGCTTCACGAGTACGCGGAGATGACCCGGCGGACCGCGTACGGGCAATTGCTCGATATCCGGAACGGGACCCTGGACCCCTCCCGCCTCCGCGAATCGGACGTCCTGCAGGTCCACGAGCTCAAGAGCGCGGTCTACACCGTCGTCGGTCCGCTGAAGATTGGCGCCCTGCTCGCCGGAGCCCCGGTCGCGCGTCTCGCCGATCTCGATCGGATCGGGCGCGACCTTGGCATCGCGTTCCAGCTCCGGGACGACGTTTTGGGCGCCGGATTCGACGCCGGTGCATCCGGGAAGAGCTCCAACGATCTGATGGAGGGCAAGCGCACGCTGCTCGTCGTCCGCGCCTGGGCGCGCGCCGGAACGGCCGATCGGGAGCGGATGTCCACCGTCCTCGGGAACCCCCGCGCCACTCCCGATCAGTTGGAACGGGTGCGTTCGATCATTCGCTCCACCGGGAGCCTCGACCACTCGGAAAGGGCGATCGCGCGGCTCGCACGACGCGGACTGTCCCGCCTGGCAAATAGTCGTACGATCCGTGGATCGGCCAAGCCGCTCGTGCGCGAGATCGCCGGGAAGCTCGTCGAGCGGTGCGCCTAAGTTCCGCCGTTCAGGCCGGCCGGGTCCCTTCCGACGAGCCCGGGCCACCAACCCCCGCGGCCCGAAGCGCTTCGCTGATCTCGCGCTGCATCGACGTGTAGCGCTCCTTGAGACCGTTCTCCTGCCGCTCGACCGCCTTGAGCCGCACCTCGAGGGTCTCCTGGTCCTCTGTGAGCAGCTTGTCCACCTCG
>JAKAPG010000161.1 GCA_021823085.1 Thermoplasmata archaeon
GCTCGAGATCGGCTTGCCCGAGTTCGCCGGCCAATCGACGCCGGGCGACATCCTCGTCGCGGGAGAGAACTTCGGCAGCGGCTCCAGCCGCGAGCATGCGCCCCAAGCGCTGCGGGCGGCGGGCGTCGGCGCGATCCTCGCGGACTCGTTCGCCCGAATCTTCTTCCGAAACTCGATCAACCTCGGCATCCCCACGATCGAAGCGCCCGGGGTCCGCGCGATCTTCGAAAAGTTCGACACGGCCCGGATCGAGATGCGCAAGGGTACGATCACGAACGTGCGCACGGGAGCGTCCGTCTCCTTCCCGCCTCTCCCTCAGCATCTGTTCGATCTGCTGGAGGCGGGGGGCCTTGTCGAGAAGGTCCGCCGGGAGCTCGCGAACGGTGCTGCTGCGAGGAACCCGGGGTCCCCATGAGGTCGGCCGCCAGCGAGATCGCCGTCTACCCCGGCGATGGCACCGGCCCGGAAGTCGTCCGCGAGGGTGAAAAGGTCCTCGCCGCGCTCGGAGAGAACGGGCGGGCCGCTTGGCACGTGACCGATTACCCGGGGGGCGGTCAGTACTATCTCAAGACCGGGCGCGAGTGGGAGCCGGAAGGAGAGGCTGCCGCTGACCGCGCCGACGCGATCCTCCTCGGCGCGGTCGGTTGGCCGGGAGCCTCACTGCCGGACGGCAACATCGCCGGTGCGGCGCTCGTGCTCGGAATGCGGCGGAAGCTCGACCTGTACGCGAACGTGCGCCCGTGTCGCCTGCATCCGGGGGTGGTCCACCGCATCAGCGGGGAATATCGGCAGATCTGGTCCCCCGAGAAGGTCGACATGGTGATCGTTCGCGAGAACACGGAGGATCTCTACGCCCCCCTCCACGGGCGCCTCGCGCGGGGCGGGGATACCGAGGTCGCAGTCGACACTCGCCTGATCACGCGGAAGGGCGCGGAACGCGTGATCCGTCGCGCGTTCGAGATCGCGACTCGGCGTTCCCGGGGCGCGCCGGAGGACGGCCGGCATCGGCTGACCTGCGTCGATAAGTCCAACGTGATGGAAGGATGCCGGTTCTTCCGCGAGACCTACGACCGTGTCGCCGCGGACTATCCGACGATCGGCCGCGATTACGCCTACGTCGACGCGTTCACGCAATGGCTGGTACGCAATCCCGAGCACTTCGATGTCGTGGTGTCCACGAACATGATGGGCGACATTATCACCGACCTCGCAAGCGTCCTCCAAGGCGGGATGGGATTCGCGGCGGGCGGGAACATCGGGGACCATCACGCGATGTTCGAGCCGGTCCACGGTAGCGCACCCAAGTACGCGGGCAAGAACCAGGTGAATCCGTTTGCGACCTTCTTCGCAGTGGAGATGATGCTCCGTTACCTCGGTGAGAAACGTTCGGACGGGGGCCTCGCGTCGCAGGCCGACCGGCTGGAGAGGGCGATCCGCTCGGTCCTCGCCGCCGGAACCGCGCGGACCTACGACCAGGGCGGCACGACCACGACCAGCGAGGCGGGGGACCGCGTCGTCGCCGCACTGAGGAGCGAACGTCGGTGAGCGCGGTTCGCAAGGTCGCCATCGTCGCAGGCGCCACGACGCCGTTCGGTGTTCGGCCGACCACCTGGAGCGAGATGGCTCAAGAAGTCGGGGCCGCGCTCTTCCGAGCCGAGCCGGAGCTTCGAAGCGAGGATGTCGACTCTCTCTTCGTCGGAGCGGCTGAGCCCGAGCGATTCGCCTTCCAGACGCATGTGGCTCCCCTCGCCGCCGAGCAGATGGGCCTCGCGCCGCATCGGATTATCCAGCGGACCGAGCTCGCCTGCGCGTCCGGTCAATCGGCCATCCGCTCGGCCTATGCCGCGATCGCGGCCGGGCTCTCGGACGTCGCGGTCGCGGTGGGCATCGAGAAGATGAACCTTCCGTCGATGGCCGAGGCCAACACCGCCATGGGGTGCGTCATGGACCGTGCGTGGGACGGACCCCACGGGGCGACGGCGCCCCCGTTCTTCGCGATGGTCGCCCAGCGGCACATGCTCGAGTACGGGACGACCGAGGAACAGATGGCAGCCGTGTCGGCGAAGAACCACCGGTTCGCAAACACGAACCCCCACGCGCAGTTCTACTCGAAGACTTTCGACACGGCGAAGCTCGCGCGTCTTCCGATGGTGGCGCCGCCGCTCCGCCTCGGGGACTGCTCGAGCATGACGGACGGGGCTGCGGCGGTCGTCCTGGCCGCCGAGGACCACGTCTCCCGGTATACCGACGCACCGGCGTGGATCCGTGGGAGCGGCCAGTACTCGGACTTCCACAACCTAGCGCACGCCGGCTCCCTCACGGACTGGAAGGGTCTCACGCGCGCGACGCACGAGGCGCTGGCAAGCGCCAAGCTCACGATCCACGACATCGACGTCGCGGAGCTCCACGACTGCTTCTCGATCTCGGAGATCGTCGAGTACGAAGCGATGGGGTGGTGTCCCCCCGGCGCTGGCGGGAAATTCGCGCTGGACGGCCGGTCCGATATCGGCGGTGACGTTGTCGTCAATCCGCGCGGCGGCCTCCTCGGATGCGGACATCCCCTCGGTGCGACCGGGATCGCCCAGGCTGTGGAAATCTTCCAACAGCTCTCGCACGATGTGCCGCCGGCGCGTCAAGCTCCGGATCCACGCTATGGCCTCGTGCACAACCTTTCGGGAAGCGCCAACGTCCACTCAATCATGATCTACGAGGGAGGAGGCGCCGGCTGATGTCTGCGTCCACGAAGATGCCGCGATCGTCGGCGCCGAAACCGCGCCCGAGAGAGCTGCCCCAGACGGACGGAAGAGAGTCGGGGAAGGCGACGAGCCCACCGGAGAAGACGCGGCGCGCGGCATCGACCCCGTTCCTTCTCGACTTCGTCCCGCTGCAGGCCCCGGACCAAACTCGACTGGCCCAATTCTACGAACGACTGAAGGAGGGCCACCTCTCCACGACCCGCTGCCGCAACTGCGGCGCCATCCATTGGCCCCCGAGAGTAGCGTGCCCGGACTGCCACGCCGAGGATCTCGAGTGGATCGACCTGCCGTCGACCGGACGGATCTACGCGTTCAGCGCCGTGCTGGCGGGGGCGCCACTGGGGATGGAGTCGGAAGTGCCGTTTGCCGTCGGGTTGGTCGATCTGGAAGGAGCTCCCCTCCGCGTATTCGGCCGAATCGACGGTCGACCCTGGAACGAGTTGAAGATTGGCGACACGGTGCGCGTCGAGTCGCTCACTCTCCCGGACGGCCGTGTCTTCTATCGGTTCCACACACCGGAATGACGTCGCGGTCGGCCCGAACCGGGTCCGGGCCACCGACTATCGGTGCGGCGGGACAGGCTATTTATAGAGGTTCAAGGTCTCGCGCCCCCGCCGGTGCGAGGTTCACCGGCGACCGATGGACACCGATTCAACCGGATGGTGGAACCGCCACTTCTGGACGGTCGCTGTCCTTCTGCTCGCGTTCTCGATCGCGTTCCTGATTCGCACCGTTTTCGTCTACCCGATCATCCAACAGTGGGGCAACCTCTACGTTTACGCGGGCGGCTCGGACTCCTACTACCACTCCCGGGTGATGCAGTACATCATCCTGAATCACACGAACCTCATCGTCGATCCGCTCCTCAAGTACCCCCTTGGAGCGATCAATCCCCGTGAGCCGCTGTTCGACTGGATGAACGCGATCTTCGGGATCCTGTTCGCGCCGTTCTTCGGCGGGAACGCTCAGGCCGCCGGCGCCTTCTTCCTCAACCTTGCGTCGCCGCTGTTCGCCGCGTTCAGCGTATTCCCGATCTACTTGATCGGCCGGGAGGTCGGGGACCGACGGACGGGACTCATGGCCGCCATGATCTTCCCGTTCCTGCCCGCCAGCATCAGTCAGTCGATCTGGGGCTACGCCGACTACCTCAGTTTCTACACGTTCGTCATTCTCGTCCTCCTCTACTGTTACATCCGCACGATCAAGTCGGTCGGCTCGCGCCGGTGGGTCGATACCTACCGGAGTCCGCGGTCGATCGGTCGTGGCTTACGCTCGTTCCTGAAGAGCGAGCGCACCTCGGTCAAGTGGGCCGTGATGACCGGCGTCGCGTTCGGTGCCCTCGCCCTCGCCTGGCAAGGATACACCTACGCCGTCGCGGTCATCGGGGTCAGATCGG
>JAKAPG010000162.1 GCA_021823085.1 Thermoplasmata archaeon
CGATTCCCTCCCTTGGCTTCCGGACTCCACGGACCCATGGCGGCCGAGCCGAAGCGGGCTCGTGGATCGAGTTCGAAGAAGGATCTCGGATCAGGCCCGCGACCGCTTCTCGGGGGGTCGTACGATCAGCACGGAGCCGTGGGCGTGATGGAGGATCGCCTCACTGACGCTGCCCAAGAATAGGCGTCGCGTCGCGGATATGCCTCGGGCCCCGAGAACGACGAGGTCCGGACGCCGATCCTCGAGAAACGAAAGGAGCTGGTCGACGATCGGACCCTCCATCAGTTCGGTTCGTACCGATGCCACGCCGGCGGTGCGGGCGAACTGCTGCGCCCGGCTGAGGACTTCGGTGAGGAATCGTTGCTCCTCGGGCCGGACCACGTACCGCTGCTGGGGGTCGATGCCGTACGTTTCCCGCTTCGGAACGACCGCGACAATCGACAGGGAAGCTCCCGAAGCTTTCGCGAGATCCACGGCCTGCTCCAGGGCCCGCTGACTTCCTTCGGACCCGTCAATCGCTACCGCTAGCGAGCGCAGGGACATGAACGTCCATGGTACGACCGGGACTATAGTGATTAGGTAAAACCGGCACGACGGTGCGCCGCGCGATCGAGGATCCCCGGGGCAGTACGGGTCCGGCTCCGCCTCGCGCGCGAGCGGTCAACGCGCGTTCACTCCGGGGTTTTTCTCGGAACGGAACTCGTCGGGTCGTTGGGTCATGTTCGGAAAGCGCGGCCCCGAGCCGAAGACTCGACTGGACGGTCCGGGCGCTCGCACGATCGCCCTCTTGGTTCTGCTTGGAGTCCTTTGGGGCATCACATTCCCCATGGTGCGCCGGGGTGTGGCCGCGGGCGCCAGCCCGTTCCTCTTGGTGGCGCTGGACTTCGGGCTCGCCGCGGCCGCGACGTTCGCGATCGCGGCGGCGACTGCCGATCGGGCCGTGGACCCTCCTTCGGGGCGGTATCTGGCAGGATCCATGCTCCTGGGAGGGTTGTTGATCGGCGTGAACAACCTCCTCATGTTCTGGGGACTCCAGTTCACAACGGGCGGCGTGGCGGCCGTGGTCTACGCCACGGTACCGCTGCTCGCCGTGCTGGCGGGACTCTTCCTGGGCTACCGAGAACGCCTCGGCGCCGCGACGTTCCTCGCCCTCTCGCTCGGGCTGATCGGCGTCCTGATCCTTGAGCTCACCGCATCCGGCAGCGGAGTCATCACGAACGACTGGGCGATACCCTCCATCGTCGGAGGGGCCAGCGCGCAAGCCACCGGGACGGTGTTGATCGTACGATATCGCCCAAGAGGCGAGACCCGATTCGGGCTGGCCGCGCAGTTCGGAGGCGCGAGCATCGCCGGCGCCTGCGCGCTCCTCCTCTTCCCCGGGACGGTCTATCTCTCCCCGACCTTGGCGGTTATCGGGGGGGTCTTCTACGTGGCCCTTTTCAGCGGAGTGGCCGGGTACACGGTCTTCTTCGAGCTCACGCGACGCTCCGGCGCCGTCGGCACGAGCCTCGTGATGTACCTCACCCCCATCGTGGGCCTCCTCTTCGGGGCGCTCGTTCTGTCGGAGGCGGTGGGCTCGACCGAGATTGCGGGGCTCGGTCTCATCCTTGGGGCCCTGTTCCTCTACGAGGTCTCGTGGCGGGGCCGCGGCCGTCGCGGTGCGGTCCGCCCGGAATCCTCCTCCCGCGCTCCCGGGCCTCCGCCGGCCCCGGATCAGGCGAGCCAGCGGCCGGGCTAGGTCCTAGCGGGATGGGACCCGGCCCGCGCGGGGTCTGCGCCGATGTGCCGGACCGCCCCCGATCCGCCCGGTTCGTGAATGGGCCGTCAGGCGGCGGCGAGGACCCCGGCGCGAGCCACGAAGGCGGCGCCGGCTTCGACCGCGTGGAGGTTCAGGGGAATGAACGCCGTCTTCCGCCCCGTCAGGAAGTGGCGGAAGACCTCCTCCACCTCTTCGGGGAGGTGTTCCGGCGCCTCGTGGGTTGCCGCCAACGCAGCGCCCAGCATCACGCTGTTCGCGGCAATCGAAGTGTCCGTTCCCTGGGTGGGGCCGAACTCTCTCAAACCCGCGGCAATCTCGACGGCCGGGATCTCGGTGACCGCCACGTCCGTGCGCCGACGGGCGTCCTTCACGAGGGAGCTGTTGACCAGCAGATTCCCCCCCGGCTTCAGGAGCGGCAGGTAGTCCATCGACGGGATGTTCATCACGATCAGAAGGTCCGGCGCTTCGACGATCGGGGAATCGATCGTCTCGTCGGAGACCACGACGTAGCACTTGACCTTCCCGCCGCGCGTCTCGGGACCGTAGGAGGGCGTATAGGCCACATGTCGGCCCCGTCGCAGGTGGAAGTACGCCAGCCAGTTGGCGAGCTCGAGGACCCCTTGGCCCCCGTGCCCGGCCACGATCACCTCGGCCTTCATGCGGACTCCAAGTGGAACCGGTCGCGGAGCACGCCTTCCGGGAAGAGAGGGGCGAGCACCCGGGCGGCGTACCGCTTCGAGTCCAAGACGGACATCTTCCAGTTCACGCTGCACGTGCTCACGAACTCAACGAACGCGAACCCGCCCCGCTCCTGGACCTCGAACGCGTGGCGGACCGCCAGCGCTCCTTCGAGCGCCCCACGGGCGTTGAAGAACTCCGTAGAGGGGGTCGGCGTCACCGGCAAGAAGACCCGCCGAACGTAGGCGGGACGCTCGAACGAGGCGACGAGCTTCGACGCGTCGATCGGGGGACCGGTCAGGGCGAGATCTCGGCCCCGTGGAGTGGTGGTCGTCACCATGCCGATCGGCGTCGTAGGCGCCATTTGACCTCCCGTCATCCCGTAGGTGGCGTTGTTCACGAGAAAGATCGTCATCGGATCGCCGCGGTTCGCCGCATACATCAGCTCGAGAAGGCCGATGGAGGCGGCGTCGCCATCCCCCTGGATCGAAAACACGAGGAGATCCGGCCTCGCGCGTTTGATCCCCGCCATCACCGCGGGGGCGCGTCCGTGCGGAGCCTCTACCGCGTCCACGTTCAGGTAATCCGGTGCCAGGACGCTGCATCCTACGCTGTTGACCAGCACCGCCCGCTCCCGGACCCCGAGGTCTTGTAGGGCGCTCGCGATGAGATGGGTGAGCGTGCCGTGCTCGCAGCCCGCGCAGTAGTGGGTCGGCTTGCTCGTCAGCGTCGGCAGCGGCCCCAGCTTGGTTTCGTAGAGGGTACCCTCGTTCTCGATCATCCGACCATCGCCTCCGCCGCACGGACGAGCTCCTCGGTGCCGGGAATGAGCCCTCCTACCTGCCCCAGCGAGCTCACCTGGGCGCGTCCGTTCACGGCGAGCCGAACGTCCTGGGCCATCTGGCCCATGTTGAGTTCGACCACGAGAAAGTTCCGGACCCCCTGACCGATGAGCTTCTCGATCCCCTGGTTCGGGAACGGAGACAGGGTGATCGGTCGGAAGAGACCGACCGGCACCGACCGCGCTCGCAGGGATCGGACCGCGCGACGGGCGAGACGAGCGCAGATGCCGTACGCCACGATCACGACCTGGGCATCGTCGGACTCCAGCTCTTCGTAGCGTTGCTCCTGACGAGCGATCTCCTCGTACTTCGCGTGGAGCTTGTGCGTCGCGAGACTCTGGTCGTCCAGTTCGAGGTGCAGCGAAGCGAGGACGTGGCGCTGGTCGCCCCGGGCGCCGGTCGCCGCCCAGGAAGTATCGAACGAGGAGGTCGACACTTCGGGGAAGACCAGGTCCTCCTTGAGCTGACCAAGGAAGGCGTCGGCCAGGATGACCACCGGGGTCCGGTACCGGAACGCGAGCGAGAATCCCAGCGAAGGGAACGCGGCCATTTCCTGCACCGAATCGGGTGCGAGCACGATGGCGCGATACCCGCCGTGTCCCCCTCCCCGTGTCGCTTGGAAGTAGTCCGACTGCTCGGGTCCGAGGTTGCCGAGGCCCGGACCGGCGCGGTTCACGTTCACGACGAGGATCGGGAGGCCGATGCCGGCCGCGTAGGAGATCCCTTCCTGTTTCAGGCTGAACCCCGGACCCGAAGTGGCCGTCATCGCCTTCGCCCCGGTCGCTGCGGATCCGTTCACCATGTTGATTGCTTCGAGCTCGCTCGCGGCCTGGAGGAAACTACG
>JAKAPG010000163.1 GCA_021823085.1 Thermoplasmata archaeon
CCGACCCCGTCCGCGTCGGAGCGCTACGGGCCGATAGAGGACGAACTCGCCGGGGCCGGTGCGCAGCCAGGCTTCGGCCGGGATGCCGATGTCGCGGAGGATGATCTCGCCGCACGCGGCGGGAGTCATTCCCTCCTTCAGAGCGGTCAGCGCGACCGTCCACTGGGGATGCAACGAGTCCGGGTTCCCGAGCCCGGTCGGCTCGTCCACCGACAGGATCGGAACGCCGCTCGCTCGGATCGCTGCGACCGCGGCGGCGTAGCGAGGGCGCAGGGCGCCCGCCTGACCCGTCCCCAACAGGGCGTCGATGATCAGGGGGAATCGGTGGAGTTCTTCCGGTTTCGGAACCCCGGTGTGCACGGGAGCGCGGCGTTCGATGCGCTCGAAGCACCGGCGCGCCGGGCGGGAGCGGATCTCGGTCGCCGGCTGGATGAGCCAGACCTCCGGCGCGTACCCCCACTGCGATAGGTAGTAGGCCGCCGCCGTGCCGTCGCCGCCGTTGTTACCGGCGCCCGCGACGATCGCGACGGGCGCGGGAGCGTGGGGAAGATGCTTGGAGGCCTCCTCGGCAACGGCCCGACCGGCGTTCTCCATCAGGCCGTCGACCGTCGCCCCGAGCGCGACCGCGTTCTCTTCGATGACGGAGCTTTCCACAGACGAGAACGGCCGGCGGACCATCGGCCCCATGTGCCTAGGTCGCGGCGGTCGGGCTCGATTCGCCCTCGGGGGTGGAGAAGATGTCCATCGTGGCCGGGAGCAGCTTGCGCCGGGAGAGGTATTGCGACTGGGTTCGACTGTACCGGAAGAGGATGTCGGCCTTTCCCTCCTGGAAGCCCCACGGTCGGACGATCAGAAGGTCGCCCTCCCGGATCCACATCTTCTTCTTCATCTTCCCGGTGATCCGGCCCATCCGGGAGACGGAGTCCTCGCACATCACGCGGATCCGCGCGGCACCGAGGAGCTGGCGAGCGATCCCAAAGGCTTCGCCCCGGTTCCGTCGCGGAAGCGGGAGTCGGCCCACCTCCTCGCCGCCTTCGACGACCTCCACCGTCGGAGCGGGGGTCTCACCGGGTTCCTCGGCCGGGGGAGGGGCGGGGTCGGCAGGCACCTCGGGTTCGTGTTCGGCCACGAAGGACCGAGCCGGGCGGGCTATTTAGCCACGGAGCGTCCTGGGCGTCGGGCGCGAACGGGACCGCCGGGCTCGGGTCGGTAGCTACGCGGTTCGGAAGACCTTCTTCGGATTCTCTTCTAGGATCGCGCGTTGAACGTCCCGGGGGAGGCCGAGCGCGCGGAACGCATCGAAGTTGGCTCCCAGATCCTTCACCCCCGGACCGGGCCAATCCGTGCCGAAGAGGGCTTTCGAGGCGAACTCGGGAAGCCGGGGCAGGTAGCTCAGCAACCGGGTCGGCGGGATCCCGGACAGCTCGAGCCAGACGTTGGGGAAGCGCCGGGCCAGGAACGTCGCCTGCTCCATCCACAGCGGTCGACCCGCGTGCGCGAGGACGATCACAAGGTCCGGGAAGTCGACCGCCACGTCATCGATGCACAGGGGTTCGCCGAACCGGTTCCGAGCCCGGGGGAACACCGAGGTTCCCGTGTGGAAGATGACGGGCACGGCGAGCTCCTCGGCGGTCGAGTAGATCTCGCGAAGGCGCGGGAACGGCCGGCCCGCGAGGTAGTCGTTCGGGTAGAACAGCTGGTGCGGCGGGTGGAGCTTGATCGCCCGGATCCCCATCTCGCGGACCATGCGGGTGATCTCGCGCTTCGGCTCCGAGTGGTCCGGCTCGATGCCTCCCGTGGGGATCAGCCGCTCGGGGTCCGCGCGCGCGTATTCCGCTGAGAACCGGTTCGCGCGCTCGGTGAAGCCGATGACCTTCGGGCTGAGGTAGTTGATGAGGACCGCACGCTCGACCCCGGCTCGGTCCAGGATCCCGAGGAACTCCTCCGGGTCCGCCACCGCGTTCGAAAGTTCGGGGGCGCGCACGCCAAGCAGCGCGCGCGACTCCGCTCGCATCTCCTCGAGCGGGCTGATGTGCACGTGGCAGTCCGTAACGCCCATTGGGGCCCCGAGCCGGTCGAGATTGATAGCCCCGCCCCTCCGACGCACTCACCCGGCTATCATTTGGGCCTACGAAAGGCCCCGCACCTTGCGGATCTCCTGGGTGAGCGCGGGAACGAGCGTGAGCGCGTCGCCGACGATCCCGTAGTCCGCGACCTTGAAGATCGGGGCGCTGGGATCGGTGTTGATCGCGACGATCGTGCGCGAGCTGATCATCCCGACCAGGTGCTGGATCGCCCCGGAGATCCCGACCGCGATGTAGAGCTGCGGCGAAACGGCCCGCCCGGTCTGACCCACCTGGAGCGAGGGGGGCCTCCATCCGGCGTCCGTGACCGCGCGGGACGCCCCCACCGCGGCCCCGAGAGATCGGGCCAGGTCCTCGATCAGGGAGAAGTTGGCGGCCGTCCGGAGCCCGCGACCCCCCGATACGACGATGGTCGCGTCGGGGAGCGGGGGGCCGGAAGCGCCGTCCGCCGAAGCGAGCGAGACACGGCGCGCAGCGACCTCGTTCGCAGGGATGACCGAACGGTCGAGGAGGTGCATCGCGGGAGTCCCGACGATCTCGGAGGCTGCGCCGAACGCGTGCGGGCGCAGCGCGATCACCGCCCTCGGCCCGAGCAGGGTACGCGTCTCCGTAGCCCGTCCGCCGAAGACCGGGCGTCGCACGCGAAGCTCGCCGGAGTCCGTGCGGGTCACCTCCGTCACGCCCGTCGCGGCGGCAGCGCCCCAGCGCACGGCGAGCCGGCCCACGACGTCCCGCCCGAAGGTCGTTCCACCGACCAGAACGATCGCAGACGCGCTCTCCTGAGCCGCGCGGGCGGCAAGCGCGGCGACCGCACCGCTCGTCGTCGACTCCGTCGGGATGTCGGCGACCCAGATGTCCCTCGGCCCGAAGGAAGCGAGCGCCTGAGCCGCGGCGGGTCCGCCCGTGGTCACCGCTGCGACCGATCCGTCCGGACCGGCGAGAGTACGGGCCACGCCGAAGGCCTCTTTCGTCGGGCCCGAGACGGCGCCGGCCGGCGACTCGGCCAGCACGAGCACCGACGGCGTCACGGGAAGACCTTCGCCTCCTCGCGCAGGAGGCGCACGAGCTTCTCGGCGGCCTCCTCGGGGGTCTTGAACTCGATCATCTTCGCGCCCGTCCGCGGCGCGGGGAGCGCGAACCTCTCGCTCACCGAGCGAGGCTGGGAATCGGCGGCGAGGGCGGCCAGGGTCTTCGACCAGTCGATCTTCTCGATCGGGGCCTTCCGCGACTTGAGGATGTTCGGGAGCTTTGCCGTGCGCGGGTCGTTCCAGGCTTGCTGCAATCCGATCACGCACGGTAGGGGAACCTCCCACTTCTCGACCCCCGCCTCGGTGACGCGAGCGAACGAGATGCCGCCCGGGTTCCCCGCGGGGCGAAGGTCGGCGACGGAGCCGAAGCTCGGGATCCCGAGCAGCTCGGCGATCGCCGAGGGGACGAGCCCTTCCTCGTCGTCCCCGGCGTGCTTGCCGCCGAGGATGAGGTCGTGAGGGGCGGAAGTGAGGGCGGCAGCGAGCGACCGCGCGGCGAGGATCGGATCGTCCGAGCCTTCGGGAGGCGCTTCGACCCACGTGGCGTTGTCGGCGCCCAACGCGATTGCCGCGCGAAGAGCCTCTTCGCACCGGACCGGGCCGAACGAGACGGCGTGGACCTTCGAGCCCGGGGCGTTCTCCTTCAGAAGAAGCGCCTGCTCGACCGCGGACTCGTCGTAGCCGGCCAGGACGAAGCGAATGCCCTCCGGGTCGAGCTGTCGCCCGTCCGAGCTCGCGCGCAGGCGGCTCTCGGCCTCGGGGATCGGTTTGATCAGGACGACGATGTTCACGGGCCGCAACCCTCACTGGGCGTACTGCCGCAGGAGCTCGCGCGCGGTCACGATCCGCTGGATCTCGTTCGCGCCTTCGTAGATCTGGGTGAGCTTCGCATCGCGCATGAGTTTCTCCACCGGGTAGTCCTTCATGTATCCGTAGCCCCCGAAGATCTGGATCGCCTCGTCGGCGACGCGCATGGCCGCGTCCGATGCGTAGCATTTCGCGATCGAGCT
>JAKAPG010000164.1 GCA_021823085.1 Thermoplasmata archaeon
AACGGTCTACCTCGGGTCCGACATCGCAATAGGTCCGGGGACCGTGGTCGATCTCCAGATCGCTTACCTGCAAACCACCGGCAGTGATTGGCAGGCGCCGCTGGTGCTGAGCAACTCCCCCACCAGCTTCAAGCCGTCGACGAACTTCTCCGTGGAGTGGAACGACAACGGTGCGGCGTGCAACACCGCCGACGCAGGGGCCAGCCTGGCCGTCACCAAGGGCCCCGGAGGACCGGTCAATGTGACGATGCCGAACTCCTTCCCGCCACTGGTCCTCTCTGCCTCCCCGGATTTCGTGGAGGTGAACTACTCTGAAGTGGCTCAGCCGGGAAGCATCCCCTTTGGCTTCCACGGCTATCTCGCCTTGGCGGCGTTCACCTCCAGCTATTGTGGGTCAGAGTTCCGCGGATCTTGGATCCGGACCCGGGCCCTGCCACCGAATGGCGTTATGCCTCAGGCCTTCGCAGGGGGTTACCCCTTGACCTTCCGGGAGTCCGGCCTGCCTTCGGACACCCCCTGGTCTGTCACGATCGCGGGAGGCGGTCAATCCTCCCGGGGTCCCGCGATCCTTTTGGCCGAGCCTAACGGAACCTACCCGTTCACCGTCCAAGCTCCCGCGGGGTACGTGGCCAACGTGACCACGGGCTCGGTGGCCGTCCAAGGGGACGCCAGCTCCGTGGACATAGGGTTCAATCTCTCCTCTCCTTCTCCCCCCCCTCCGCCGACCCCTAGTCCCAGTGCCTCCTCTCCTTCCCCCTGGGGGCCCCTCGCGTGGGTTGCCGTGGGGGGAGCGATCGCAGTGGCGGCAGCCCTAGTGGCCGTCTTCCTGCTCCTCAGGCGGCGGCGTACCCACTAGTTCTACTGTGTCATAAACAGCATATCCTAGCCCACCCTCCCGGAAGGCATGCCCTCCATCGCGGCCCTCGAGGAGCGTCGGTTCGACGACTACCTGCAGCAGCTCGCCCTCGCCGTGGGACACGAGGATCGGCACGATCCCCTGCGGGCCTACCTCGTGGGTCTCTGCCTTCCCGGCGAGCGCAAGAGCATCGAACCGCTGGCGGCCCGCGTGGACCCCCAACGCGTGTCGGCGCGCCACCAGTCCCTCCACCATTTCGTGGCGCTCGCTCCCTGGGAGGACCGGGCCCTGCTCCGCATCGCCGACCGGGCGGTCCTCGACCAGATGGATCGCCATGGCGGAGTGATGGCCTGGTCGCTCGACGACACCGGGATCCCCAAGAAAGGAACCCACTCCGTCGGCGTGGCGCGTCAGTACTGCGGAAACCTCGGCAAGCAGGACAACTGCCAGGTGGCGGTGTCACTCAGTCTCGTCAACGAAGCGGTCAGCGTTCCGGCGGCCTACCGCCTCTACCTGCCGAAGGAGTGGGCCACCGATCGTCGGCGACGGAAGGTCGCCGGCGTTCCCTCCGAGGTCCGATTCCAGACCCAGTGGGAGATCGCTCTCGAGGAGATCGACGCGCTGCGGGCCGAGGGACTTCCCGAGGCGCCGATCGTGGCCGATGCCGGCTACGGGACTGCGGTGGAGTTCCGGGAGGGGGTGACCGACCGAGGTCTCCCCTACGTGGTAGGTATCCAGAGCACCGCGACGCTCTGGCCTCCCGGCCGGGAACCGCTCGGTCCCGCTCGGTGGAAGGGGAACGGGCGGCCTCCGACCCTCCTGCGGAGGGATCCGAGTCACCGGCCCGCCGACGCGCTCACGGTGGCCCGAGGACTTCCTTCGAAGGAGTGGGAGACCGTCGCGTGGCGGGAAGGCACGAAGGGCCTCCTCTCCTCCCGCTTCGCCCGAGTGCGAGTCCGAGTGGCCCATCGGGACTACAACCGTCGGTCGGTCCGACCGGAGGAATGGCTCGTGATCGAGTGGCCGGAAGGCGAGGCAGTCCCGACGAAGTACTGGCTCTCGACGATGCCGTCGGAGACCTCGATGGAGATGCTGGTACGTCTCGCCAAGGTGCGATGGCGGATCGAGCGAGACTACGAGGAGCTGAAGCAGGAGTTCGGCCTCGACCAGTTCGAAGGACGAGGGTGGCGAGGGTTCCATCACCACGCGACGCTCTGCATCGCCGCCTACGGGTTCCTGGCCGCCGAGAGGGCCCGACTTTCCCCCCCTCGGCCTCTGGCCTTCCTCCACGCGGCTCGACTACCCGCGAGCTACCGCCCCCGGGGGTCTCCCCGCCCGAGTTGAACGACATGTGCCGAGCTCGATCGCCACGTTCCGCCTGACCTACGCTCGGCAGTGGCTCCGAGCTCACCTGTGTACTTGGTGCGGGCGAGGTCCTAACTTAATGACACAGTAGAACTAGGAGCGGTGCCACCCTCCGCTCCCACCGGGCCCCGCGGCGGTCCTTCAGCTCAGGCGTGGGGCCCCTCCTGGGTCGGCAGGAGGAGTCCCCCGGCCGCCGCCCGCTCGAAGAACCGCTCGCGGTCGGGGGTTGGCCTGGCCGTCCCACCCGAGGCGTTCGTGATATAAGCTCCCACCCGCATCGGCCGGCGTGGGCGAGTTCGATCGCGC
This sequence comes from Thermoplasmata archaeon, assembly GCA_021823085.1. Taxonomy (GTDB): domain Archaea; phylum Thermoplasmatota; class Thermoplasmata; order Lutacidiplasmatales; family UBA184; genus Lutacidiplasma. The sequence continues at coordinate 2,528 of JAKAPG010000164.1, forward strand.
GGCGGCCTCCTATGACCGGAGCCGTCGCCCTCCCTCGGAGGGCGAGCTGAAGGCCGTGGTCAACGCCCTCGAGGGATGCCGCTCGGTCCTCGACGTGGGCACGGGAACGGGCCGTTACGCCCTCCCACTCGAGAGGCATGGATTCACGGTCAAAGGGATGGATCTCTCGCGCCCGATGCTCCATGTGGCCCGTGCGAAGGGCCTCTACGAGCTCCTCCAGGCCGATGCATTCCGCCTCCCCTTGCGGGAGGGCTCCATGGACGGCTCGGTCGCGGTCCATGTACTTCAGCTCGTGAGCGACCCGGTCGCTGTGCTCCGCGAAATGGGCCGTGTCACGCGGAGGCGGGTGGTGGGGGTCCTGCCACCGGACCCCGAGCAACGGAAGCGCAGGACTCCCGGCCCGTTCGAACAAGCCATGGCACGGTACATGGAGATGGCCAAGGAGAGGGGGTATGCGATGCCGTTCACCCAACAGCACGAGGAGAATCGTCAGAAGGTCCTCGAAGGGTGCCCGCCGCCGGTCGTGACCCATGTGGATGACCAAGAAGGAGTCTTCCCCGACGACATGACGTGGAACGATGCTCGGGACTTCATGGGGCTGTTCGACGTGCCCCCGGAGGTACACTCGGAGTTCGTGGGACTGCTTGGACCACTTCCCGCGCCTAGGGCGGACGGGTTCCGGCGAATCATCGAGGTTGCTCGGTGGGATTCGCCGGCGCTCTTGCCGCGTTGAACTCTCGCGCTCACTCGGGGGCAAGCAGCGCCCCCGCCGCAGCCTGCTCGAAGAATCGGGCTCCTAGCTTCGGCCTCCCACGACTTAAGGGGAAAGGATCGCTGACTGAGGTGCCAGGACCCTGCCGCCTTGGGCCGGTCAGCCGGAGTTCTTCGGGGGGAAATTTGTGCCGGTCCATGCGGAGCCGCAAAGCCGAACGTCTCCACGACGCGTACCCCCTCCGAGGCTACAAGGGCCCCGAAACCCCTTACGGGCCCAGACCGGCCTGCTCCTCACCTTCTTCGTCCGGTGAGCCCGATAGGGACCGCCGGCGGAACCATGGACGAGAGGAGTGCAGCACACGATTTCCGCGCGGTCTCTTCGGGGTGACGTACGTCGCGACGAGATTCCCGCGTGGTCGGCGAGTACGTCGTTGTGAGGGTACGAGCCTTCCTTGTCGAAGGGGGTTCCCGGAGGTACCGAAAAGGCGCACGGGGGCTACGTGGTTCGCGTCAGGAAGACGGGTGCCCCGTCCATGGGGAGCGGAGCTTCGTTGGGACCCGCCGACTTTTGGGTCCGAAGCTCGGGGAGGTGACAAGCGCTCTCTCAAGCATCGAGAGCACCTAGTCGGAAGGAGGACCACCTGAACGTACTCCTTCCAGCGTCCTGGTCTTTAGCGGGTCTCTCGCCACGGTACATAAATAGTCCTGACCGACTCACGGGCCCACACTGGGTACTGGCGACAGGATGACCAGCCATGCGGTCTCCGGCAAGAACCGGCAGTGGGTCCTGGCGAAACGTCTCGAGGGACCGGTGGGACCCCAGAACTTCCGTTGGGCTGAGTCGACGATCCCATCGCCCACCGAGGGCCAGATCCTG
>JAKAPG010000012.1 GCA_021823085.1 Thermoplasmata archaeon
CTGCGCCGCGATCTGGTTGTGCGGCAGCCCGGCGCCGGAGAAGATCGGAAGCTTCTGCCCGCGCACGAGGGTGTTGTTGACGTCGATGGTCGAGATGCCGGTCTGGATGAACTCGCTCGGCTCCTCGCGCGAGTACGGGTTCATCGCGTTCCCCACGATCTCGTAGCGCTGCTCGCTGACGATCTTCGGTCCGCCGTCGCGCGGCTCGCCGAGCCCGTTGAAGACGCGACCGAGCAGTTCGTCGGAGACCGAGAGCTTCGCGACCTCGCCCAGGAACTTCACGCTCGTCTGCTCGACGTTCATGCCCATCGTCGGCCCGAAGACCTGGACGATCGCGAGCCCCTTGCTCGAGTCGAGTACCTGACCTTGCCGTCGTCCACCTCCCGGAACCTCGATCTCAACGATCTCGCCGTAGGCGGCGTTGGCCACGTCGCGCACGAAAAGGAGGGGGCCCGTGACGCGGTCGACGGTCCGGTAATCCACCGGGATCCGTGGCGCCTTCGCGCTCGCACCGGCCATGGTTACCCTCCTCCCGCGGCCGCCACCTGAGCAACCGCCAGGGTCACCTCGGTCTCGAGCGCGTCGAACTGGGTCTGCGTCTCGGCCTCGGGGATCCACTTCATGCGCGAGAGTTTCGTACGCACCGGTAGCGCCTGGAGCTGCGCGACGGTCGCCCCCTTCCCGATCGCTTCTTGCTCGCGATCCCCGAAGGAAAGGATGGCCCGCAGCATCCGGAGTTGCTTGCGGATCGAGGTGTAGGTGTCCACGTCATCGTACGCGCTTTGCTGGAGGTAATCCTCCCGGATCATCCGCGCGACATCCAGCGTGCCCTTCTCGCGCTCGGGCAGCGCGTCGACGCCGACGAGCTGGACGATCTCCTGCAGCTCCGACTCCTTCTGAAGGATCTCAAGGGCACGCTGACGCAGCGTCACGAACTCGGGAGAGAGCTCGGTCCGGTACCACGGCTCGAGGTCGCCGATGTAGAGCGAGTAGCTCTGGAGCCAGTTGATCGAGGGGAAGTGGCGTCGAGAAGCGAGGGCCGCATCGAGCGCCCAGAACACGCGCGTGACGCGTAGCGTGTTCTGGCTGACCGGCTCGGAGAAGTCCCCTCCCGGCGGGCTGACCGCGCCGACGACCGTGACCGAACCCGTCCTCTGGTCGGGCGAGAGCGTCACGACGCGCCCGGCCCGCTCGTAGAACTCCGCGACGCGCCGGCCGAGGTAGGCAGGATAGCCTTCCTCTCCGGGCATCTCCTCGAGGCGGCCCGAGATCTCGCGCATCGCCTCGGCCCATCGGCTCGTCGAGTCGGCCATCAGGGCGACATCGTATCCCATGTCCCGGTAGTACTCCGCGATGGTGATCCCGGTGTACACGCTCGCCTCTCGCGCAGCGACCGGCATGTTCGATGTGTTCGCGATAAGGATCGTTCGCTCCATCAACGGGCGTTTCGACTTTGGATCGGTGAGATTGGGGAACGTGGCGAGCACTTCCGTCATCTCGTTCCCGCGTTCTCCGCACCCCACGTAGACTACGACATCGGAATCCGCCCACCGGGCGAGCTGCTGTTGCGCAACGGTGTTGTGCAGGAGCATCCCTCCCAGTCCTCCGACAAAATTGCTTCCGTACTCGGGCACCGAGACGTCATACACGTCGTACGGTCCGGCGCGCTCGACGCTTGTCTCCACGACCTCGTCGCACAACAGCCCGTCGGGAAGTTCCACGACGCGGGCAATCTCGGGCTCACTCGGGCCGAACGTCCCACTTTCGACCGGAGTGCGTGCGAGGGCGAGGGACGTCGCGGAGCCCATCCCTCCTCCGGTACCGAGGAAGTTGGGGATCTCGATCCCGTTCCAGGGTACGCTCGGGCGCGCGGGGGGCTCAGGACTCAACTTCGGATTTGGAGACGGCCCGGGAAGTTTCTGGACCGACGCGATGTAGTCCCCGGGTCTCAGCTGGGAAGACGGAGTTCCCCGAAGCTCCCCGCTCGCTCGGAAGGCGAACAGACGATGCACCGGCGTCACCCGCACGGTGCGCCCGCTACGGGTCCGGATCCGAATGAGCGAGTCGCTCTTCCCCTTGTAGAAGATCCGGCTCTCGCTCGGTACCAACCGGCCGCCGACGAGCGAGTAGAGGGGGATGGGCTCCGTCAAGCGGATCCATTCGTCGGCTCCCGCCAGGGAGACATCGCCCGTCGCCTTCGACCGTTCGTAGAGCTCCTCCATCGTGAGGACCTCTCCCGTACGGAGGACTACGGGAGTCTCTCCGGCGACGCACTTCCCGGATCCGAAGGGTCCGGGAATACAGGCCGAGCCTCCCTTGGCGACCGGGAAGAACGAATCGATAACCCTCTGACCGGTGACGAGCGGGATGCTCGGTGCCAGCTTTCGGTTCACCGGCCGTGGGATTCGGACGACCCACTTCTGACTGAGGTAGAGCGGCGCCTTGCCGTCGGCCGTCGCCACCGAACCGATCGGTTCGCGGATCGTGAACGAGCCGCTCTTCAACGACTCGATCGTCCCTTCCACGCCAGGAGGGACCATGATTTTGTGAAGGATGAGCGGCGTCTCTTGGACGGTACCGAGCACCGCACCGGCGGATACGCGATCCCCCGCGTGGGCGGTCGCCGTGAAGTCCCACTTCTTCGCCTCGTCCAGTGGCGGGGCGACGAACCCACGCGTGATGAAGTCCCCGAGTTCCTTCTTGAGGACGTCGAGCGGGCGCTGGACTCCGTCGTAGATCGACTTCAGCAGCCCCGGCCCGAGCTCGACCGATAGCGCCTGGCCCGTGTTCTCCACGGGATCGCCCGGCCGTACCCCGGTCGTGTCCTCGTAGACCTGAACGGTGGCCGTCTTCTCGACAAGGCGAATGATCTCCCCGACCAGTCCCTGCGCACCGACGCGAACGACGTCGAACATCTTCGCGCCTTCGAGGCCCTCGGCGATGACGACCGGACCGGAGACCCTAGCCACCACTCCCATCGTTCTTCTCCCTGCACTAGATCAGCGTGGAACGGACAGCGAGATGCCGAGCACGCGCTTCGCGAGGGTCTCGATTCCCTCGCTCTCGACGGCCTGCGCTCCGGGCGTGGGCACGAAGACGACGAGGGGACGGAGCGAGGAGTCCGCGTGGGCGCGTTGGCTCTCCGTGAGCCGGGTCCGGATCGTCTGGCTTGCAACGACCAAGCTGTAGTCGTCGCTCGCCAGCAAGCGCAGGAACTCCTTCACCGAGTTCTCGCCCGTCACTTCGAAGACATCCGCGAGCCCGATGAGGCGGAAGCCGATCGCGAGCTCCCGCTCGCCGACAACCGCGGTACGGCCCGCGCGCACGCTCGACTCCGGCACGGCGGTGTCGGCGGGGGAACGGGCCTATTTAACGCCATCCGGACGGACGCAAAAACCGACCCCGGAAAGCTCCCGGCCGCGCGTCCCCCGGGCCTTACTTGTACGTCGAATGGTGGATGTGACCTTCGTCGTCCTTGATGTCGATGCACTCCCCTTCGCACTCGAAGAGGCAGGCCTCGCACACGATGCACTCGGGACCGTTCACCGCGACCGACTTCTCGCCGCGGAACTGGAACTTCGCTCCTACGGTAGGATCGTCGACGACATCCGGGAACTGATCCCGCGGCTTCAGTTCGAAGACATTCACCGGGCAGACGTCGCGGCAGTGTGCGCAACCCGTGCACTTCTCGATCACGATGTCAACTTGGACCATCTTGCCCGTCTCCGGCGGCTCCACCACAGGACGCGATATTTACGGTTTCGGCTGCCCAGGACGCCGTCCGTTGACCGCAGTCTGCCTACGAACTCCTAGTTTTGCACGAGAACCTCGGGGAGGTAGGCGGCTCCTGCAATGTTGGATCCCGCGGCTCGCCCGGGCGCCGCAGGTTCGGACCGGGTGGATCCGAAAACTCGGTAGAGGCGAGCTCGCGCGATCCGGGTTGGATCGCGGCCCGTTCCGGGCCCAGGTCCCCGCGAGCTTGGCGATCGGGAGCGCCCGATCGAGACACCGGGGTTGAACGGGCGAGCGATCCTCATTGCGGGTGACGCACCCATCCGTCCCGGTCTCGGAGCTTGCCCGGTCGATGGCCAGCCGCACCGATCCAAGGGGATGCCAAGGCGTCGTTCGACCCTTGGCACATACCAGTGGCCACTTCCCCGCTCGAAGTGAATTCGGATCTCGATCGAACTTCCCATCGTACTATTGCGCATTCGATTCGAGGACGTTGGGAAGGTCTCGCGCACCGGACGTGTCCGCCCGTCGAAGACGGGCGGTTTGGCTTGATCCCGGCCGAGGGCGTCGCCGCCCGGGAGCCCCGCTCACGACGCTTCGCGCCCCGCCCAGCCACTTCCTTAACGTGCGAGGGCATACCGGAGGGACTGCCTATGGCCGACATCCTCCTGGGGACGAGCGGATGGGACTACCCGGAGTGGGTCGGCCCGGTCTACCCCAAGCGGGGGGCAGAGGACAAGCTCCGCTACTACGCCGGCCGCTTCCCGATCGTGGAGGTCAACTCAACGTTCTATCGCCTGCCATCGACGGCCGTCGTCGCCTCGTGGGTCCGGCGTACCCCGTCGCGCTTCCGCTTCGCCGCGAAGTTCCCCCAATCGATCACGCACGAGCGGGAGCTGGTGGGAGCGGACGAAGAGCTCCGCCAGTTCCTCGCGGTGCTGAAACCGCTGCGCGAGGCCGGGAAGTTCGCCGCCGCGCTCCTCCAGCTTCCTCCGTCGCTCAAGTTCGTGTCGGGAACCGTGCGCTCCTTCTACGAGAGCCTGCCGGGCGACCTCCCCGTCGCGGTCGAGTTCCGCGAACCGTCGTGGCTCGCGCCGGAGTCGTTCGACCTTCTGCGGAAGTTCCATCTCGCCTACGTGGTCGTCGACGAACCTCACCTCCCCATCCAGCTCGAGACGACCGCGCCGTTCGCCTACGTGCGTTGGCACGGCCACGGAACGAACGTGTGGTACGACTACCGCTACTCCGCCGACGAGCTCGCCGCCTGGGTCCCTCGCGTGCGCGAGATCGCCAAGAAGGTCCCAACGATCTACGGTTTCTTCAACAACCACTTCCGAGGGGACGCCGCCGCGAACTGCACGTCCCTCGCCGAGCTGCTCGGTCTCGCACCTCCTTCGTGGCGCTCGCGTCTCGACTGACCCCGCTCTCCCCGTCCCCGCGCGTCGGTCGGCGGAGCTGGAACGCTGTTCCCTAGGTGTTTCACCCACTCCCGTCCCGCCGCTTTAGAAGCGAATCCCCGTGAAACCGTCGACATGGACGCACCGTCGCCGACCTTCCCGCTCCCGAGCTTCTTCTCCCCGACGGACGGCGAGTACGATCCCGTCGAGCAGCCGGTGCAGGACGAAACGATCCCCCTCCCTCCGGCCGTACCCGGTGTTCGGACCCGCCGGTCCGTTCCCCGAACGGGCGCGCGCGCCCGTTCGCCACTTCCGAAATCTCCGGGGATCCTCGCTTGGCTCGCCCGTCGCTTCGAGCCCGGTGAGGCGACGATCTGGCTCGGCCCCTCCTCGACCGTCGGGCCGCTCCTCGAACTCCTCTACGCGGGCAGCGCGTCGGTCGATGGGGAGATCTCCCTGATCGAGGGTGCGAACCGGTTCCACCCGTTCCGCATCGGCGAGCTCGGCCGTGACTTCGGGGTCCCTCCCGAGGAGGTCCTCCGGCGGATCCGGCTCGCGCGGGCGTTCACCGCCCACCAGCTGGTCGCGCTGGTCGACGGCTGGTCGGTCGAGGCGCGACGCCGGCACCCAACGCTCCTCGTCGCCCACGAGCTTCCCGCTCTCTTCGAGACTGAGGATGTACGGCCCGAGGAGCGCGACGCGCTGTTGCGGCATGTCGCCCGGACGCTGCGCACGCTCCTCGAGCGCGCTCCCTGCCCGCTGCTGGTCGTGCTGAACGGCGGTTTCGAGCGGTTCCCGGGCCTCCTTGAGAGCGGACCCCGGTTCGCCGACCTCGTCACGTTCTCTCGCCATCCGCGCGGCCTCGCATTGCGGGCGTACCGCGATGACGCACGCGTGCGGCTCGTCCGGCGACAGGACGGTCAACTCGGGATGGAAGAGTTCGCCGACGACCTCGGCAAGGAACCGGAGGTGATCGCTTGGGCCGCACCGCGCCCACCTACCGTCAGGCACTGGACGAACGGCTGAAGCGCTGGGAGACGTTCGAGCGCCTCCTCACCACCCCCAAAGAGCGAGAAGCGTTCGCCCTCCTTAGGTCCGGAGCGCGGCGCTACGTCGCCCAGGCGACGCAGGTCGGTAGCCCGGACCTCTTGGAGTCGATCCTGCTCAGTGTCCTGCTCGACATCGCCCAGCGGCTTCCTCCGCGTGACGCCGACGCGGACTGACGATACCGGCCCGGCAACGATGCCCGGGGAAGCGTGGCTGCTCGACATCACCGACGCGAGCGACGGGCGGTCCGTCCTCCTCTGGACGAAGGACCGCGGGAGCGGGGCCGTGCGATCCGAAGCGGTCGCGTTCCGCCCCCCGATCTACGCGGCGGCACCGCGTACGGATCGAACCGCGCTCGCGCGCGACCTACGCAACGACCCGCTCGTTGACGAGGTCGTCGAACGAACGGAGCGTCCCTCGCTCTTTGACACGCGGCCGGTCACGCTTCTCGCCGTCCGTCCCTGCTCGAACCGGTCCCGTCGAACGATTGCCGAGAAGATCGATCGACGAGGAGACTTCCACCGTTTCACCCTCTACGACGTCGACCTCACGGCGCCGCAGCTCTACCACCTCACGCACGACCTCTACCCGTTCGCGCCCGTCGTCCGACGGAACGGCGCGTGGGTCGTGACCGAGCCAGCGGAGCTCGTCGACTACGAGCTCCCGCCGCTCCGTCTCGCGCCGCTCGAGGTCCGGTGGACGGGAGGAACGCGTCTGCCGGGTCCGGGGGATCGGATCACGGAGATCCGCCTCGGTCCCGAGCGCCTCGAAGGAGCGGAAGAGGAGCTGGTGCGCGCCCTCCCCTCCGAGATCGCCCGTCTCGATCCCGACGTCGTGCTCACCGACGGAGGGGACGCGCTCGATCTCCCGTGGCTCTACGCGGGAGCGGCCCGTTACGGCCTCAGCGACGCGGAGTTCGTCCTTGGCCGGGTCCCGTCCCGGTGGAGCCCTTTGCGGGGCGCTCGGTCGTACATGAGCTACGGTCGGGTCCTCCACTCCGCGGCCGCCTTCAACCTCCCCGGGCGCTTCCACTTCGACCGGGCGAACTCCGTCCTCTTCGAGGACATCGAGCTCCCCGGCCTCATCGACGCCGCGCGTCTATCCCGCCTCAGCCTCCAATCGGTCGTGCGCCAATCGCCCGGGACGAGCTTCAGTGCGATGGAGATCGCCGAGGCGGTCCGCTCCGGCGTTCGGATCCCGTGGAAGAAGAACCGACCCGAGCGGTTCCGTACCGCCGAACACATGGTCTCAGCGGACCGGGGTGGAACAATCCTGCGGCCCCCGGTCGGCGTCCACGACCATCTCGACGAGTTCGATTTCGCGAGCCTCTTCCCCCAGATCATGGTCCGACACAACCTTTCGGCGGAGACGCTCGACTGCCCCTGCTGCCCGAAGAGCCCGCACATCGCTCCCGAGCTCGGCTACCGTTCCTGCACGAAGCGCGTCGGCCTCCTCCCCCGGACGCTCCTCCCGTTGCTTACGCATCGCGCCGCGCTCAAGGCGGCGATGCGCGCGAGCCCTCTCGGCTCGCCCGAGCGCCGGCGTCTGCACGGTCGCGTGAAGATGCTCAAGTGGATCCTCGTGACGGCGTTCGGCTACCAAGGCTACCGCAACGCGCGGTTTGGCCGAATCGAATGCCACGAGGCGATCAATGCCTACGCGCGCGAACTGTTCGCCGATATGGTCCGGGAGGCGGAGCGGGCCGGCTACCGCCTCCTCCACGGGATCGTCGACTCGATGTGGCTCGCACCGGGCCCGGGATGCGTCCCGGCCGAAGAGTTCGCCCGGACGATCGGAGAGCGCTACCGGCTCCCGCTCGGCTACGAAGGGCGGTACCGCTGGGTCGTCTTCCTGCCGACCGTCTCCGATGGCTTCGGCGTGCCGAACCGCTACTACGGAGTCTACGAGAGCGGAGAGTTCAAGCTCCGGGGAATCGGAGGGCGCCGACACGACACGACCGGGGTCGCCCGGCGTCTCGAAGGGGAGATCCTCCAGATCCTCGCGAAGGCCCGTGACGCCTCCGAGTTTCGGCACCTCGTGCCCCGGGCTCTTGCCCGCGCCGATCGGTTCGCCGAGCGTCTTCGGGAAGGGGATTGGCCGCGGACCGACCTCACGATCGCGCGACGGACGACCGCCGCGGTCGACGACTACGCCGTATTCACCGACACCGTCAGCGCCCTCTACCAGTCCCGGGCGATCGGTCGGCTCTTGGAGCCCGGGGAGAAGGTCCGCTACGTCGTCCTCGAGCGGCGCTCGCGTTCGTGGAGCAACCGGGTCCGTCTCGAGGGAACGATGCACGGTGACGAACGCTACGACATCGATGCCTACCTCGAGCTGCTCGCCCGCGAGGTCGAGACGCTCCTCGCGCCGTTCGGCGTCACGCGCGCGGGGTTGCTCGCGCGCTGGGGCGCTCGCCCCGCTCCACCGCGGGACCGATACACGTCTCCCAGCCGCCCGCGCCAGTTGCGGCTCGCCACGGGGTAGAGGTTTTTGCCTCTCCCCGCTCGTACGGGCGTGACCCGCACGGTCCGTCGCGCGAGACCGAGGAAGATCCGAACGCGGACCCCCACCCCAACCCGGCTGGGCCCGGTGCCGGCCGAGGAGGACCTCACGCCGATGATCCGGGCGCTGAGCGACCCGGACCCCGCCGTCCGCCGGACGGTGGCGAGACTCCTCGGGGCCCGGGGCGATCCCCGCGCCGCCGGCGCGCTGACGGCCTGCCTGTCGGACCCGGAACCCGCGGTACGCGCGCGCGTCGCAATGTCGCTCGGCGAGATCGGCCGGAGAGAGACCCGCGTTCCGCTCGAGCACGCGCTCGAGGATGCGGACCCCCGGGTCCGCGAGGCCGTGGCGTGGGCCATCGGACGGATCGGCGATCCGCGGTCGGCCGATGCGCTGGTCCACCACCTCGTAGACCCCGCGCCCGGAGTGCGCCGGACGGCCGCCGGCGGGCTCGGACGGATGCGTACGCCGGCGGCCGCGACGGCCCTTCGGGCCGCCCTCTCGGACCGGAGCGACCGTGTTCGGCGCGCGGCGGTCCTCGCGCTGGGCGGGTCCGAGGATCCCGCGATCTCCGAGCGGCTACGCCCGATGTTCGAGGACGCCGCGCGTCGGGTGCGGGTGGCCACCGCGATCGTGATGGGCCTTCGCCGCGATCGCGCCAGCGTTCCGATCCTCCTCGATCGTGCGGACGGGCCGGATCCCGGGGAGCGACCTGCGGCGCTCGTCGCTCTCGGGCGGATCGGAGACCTCCGGGCCGAAGGAGCGCTCGTCCGCGCGGCCGAGGACCGGGCCCACCCCATACGGGTCTGCGCCGTGCACGCCTTGGGGCAGATGCGCGCCCCCCGCGCGCGCGAGACGGCCCTTCGGCACACGTCCGACCCTGCGTCGGCGGTGCGCGGCGCGGCCGCGATCTGCCTCGGCGAGGTCGGGACACCGGTCGACCTTTCGGTCTTGTTGGGGTTGCTCGAAGACCGGCATCCCTGGCCGCGCAGCGCCGCCATCTACGCGATCGGGCGGCTGGGTCTCGTGGAGGCCACCCCCCGCGTTCGCGAGGAGCTCGCCCATCCGGTCGCGGACGTTCGTCTCGCGGCGATCTGGGCGCTGGGGCGACTGCGCGACGACGCGTCGCGCGCGGAGCTCGTGCGCCTCCTAGAGTCCGACGCCGGACATTCGGATCCGAAGGATCGGATCTTCGACGCCGTCGTGCAGGCCCTCGGACGGCTTCGGCGCCCGGAGGACGACCCGTTCGTAGATGAGGCACTCTGGGGGGCACGGTCCCGCCTCTCCGATGACGAGCTCGATCGCATCGCGCGGCTGCCGCTCGCCGAGGTCGCGCGCGGCGCTCCTTCCCCGACCCTGCGCGATCTCTTCGACCTCGCGTTGCCCGACGGACCGGACGTCGAGGTCGGATGATCCGGGAGTTCCGGCCCGCCGACGCCCCGCTCCTGTTCGCCCTGATGAGAGAGAACTTTCCCGAGGAGGAAGCGCTCTACGGGACGCAGCCCGAGGCCTACCGGCGGATTGTCCGCCGGATCTATCGTTGGGACGCGCGGGTCGTCCTGGGCCTCGCGCGAGCCGTGGGCCGACCGATCTTCCGCTTCCTCACTGTCGAGGTCGACGGCCGCATGGTCGCGACGACACTCCTTTCCTTCGCCGAACGCGCCGGCTACGTGAGCATGGTCATGGTCGATCGGCCGTACCGCGGACGAGGGTACGCCCGCGCGCTCCTCGAGCGGGCACGCGGCATGGTGGAGCGCGCGCATCGACGCTACATCGTGCTCGACGTGCTCCGTGGGAACACTCCGGCGATCGCGCTGTACGAGTCGCTGGGTTACCGCGATCTGCGCGAGGTCGGCCTCTTCTCGCGCCCCCTCGCTTCGATGGTGCCGGCCGGCCCTCCCGCGCCGGTGTCGCTCCCCCGGGGGGTGCGGCCCTACGATTCGCGCGATCGAGCGCCGCTCGCCGATGTCGCGACGCGCACGATCCCGCCCCCGGTCGCCGAAGTGCTACCGATGCCCAAACGCGCGCTCGGCGGGTCGGGCACGCTCGATCGGATCCTCTCGAGCGAGAGCGAGAACTGGGTCCTCGAGCGGGAGGGGGCTCCGGTCGCCTGGGTGTCGGTGACGAGCTCCGATGCCATGGAGGCCGCCGGCATGGCCGCTCCGATCATCGACGAGTCGGCCGATGCCGCTGCGGTCGACGCGATGCTCGCGGCCGCGGTCGAGTGGTGCGCCCGCCGCGGCGCCGTGCGGATCGTATGCCAGGTCCCGCTCCACAGTGCTCGATCGATCGAGTCGCTCCAACGCGCCGGGTTCGTGCTCGCCCACACGTTGCGCACGATGTACCGGCCGGTGGCCCATGCCTAGAGGACCCATCCGCTCCCGGCTGGATGTCTATCTCTTGCCTTCGGTGGTGGGGGGCGGTCTCGGGGACATCGAGGAAGTGCTCTGTGCCGGCCGGCATCTCGCCCGCGCCGGCTTTGCGCTCACGCTGTATCGGGCCGAGGGTCGCCACCTCCCGCGGGACGTCGACGGGCCGTGGGACTGGCCGCCCCATGCACGAACGGCCCGCCTCGTTCGTTCGGCGCCGCGCGCGCTCACCGTGAGCGCGGCATGGGGGGTGAGCGCGGCGCCGTCGCGGGACGAACCGTTCGGCCGCGCGGGGCCCTGGGAGCACGAAGCTACCGAGATCGAGCGGACGTACGGGAGCGACGCGACCCTCCACGTCAGCCTTGAGGAGTTCGCCCGGACGCTGACGTCTCGGCGCGAGTGCATCGAGCGCTGGAGGGAGGGCGGACTGCGGTCCCGCGAGATCCGGCGACGGATGCAACGAGCGGAGACCGCTCACGAGGTCGCCCGGTTCCACGATGCCTACCGGCGATTCCGCGCGTTCGATCGTTCGAACGTGGCCCACCTCTTTGCGACGTTCGCCCCGGACCGCTCGTTCGCCCGCGAGTTCCCGGAGGCGATCCAATGCGGCCCGTTGTGGCCGATCACGATGAAGAGAACGAGGATCGGCCGACGCGGCGTGCCTCGGTGGATCTGGTACGCGAGCCCCGCGAGCTCGGAGCAGATCGCACCGCAGGTCCTCCGGGGGCTTGTGCGGTCCGCGAGCGCCCCGTTCCTCTCCATCCGCACTCCGAGACCGTGGTCCATCCCGGTCGACCCGTCCCGGGCTACGGTCGAGGTCGAGCGCCGCCCCTCCCCGCTCTGGAGGCGCGCGTTCGATCGAGCGCAGCTGAGGATCGTCACGGGGAGCCGGACGCTGCTGGAGGCGATCGCCCTCGGCGGCCCGTTCCTCTACTTCAACGGAGTCCTGGGGAACGGGGCCTCCCGACACCGACACCGGCCCGAGAAGCTCGACCGTATGCTGAAGGTGGCGCGGATCCCCCGGGGGGTCCGACGTGATCTCGTCGACTTCGCGGGCGGCCGGCGGATCGAAGAAGTGGTACGACGGGCCGCGCGGGATCCCCCTCGCCTGACCGTCGGCTTTCGGCGGGACGTCCGTCGGCGGTTCGCACCGGGGTGGGACGATGCCGGCGCCCTGATCGTCCGTATCGCCCGAGAGTTCGAGCGGGACGGGCGCACCAGCAGCGAGCTCGTCCGGAACATTCGTGCGGCATCCCGTCGCGGTGCGCTGCCCGGTCTCGGTACCCCGTACTAACCCGCGCCGTTTGAACGACCTCCCCGTCCTCAGTCCGGGAGACGAGATCGATCCTCATGCCACCTCCTTCGGTGCCTTCGATGACGACCGAGGAGGGCGTCACCGCCCCGGTCTTCGAACGGCCCCCGGCGCTCATCCAGTTCCTCGATCAGACCGAAGAGGCGATCCGCTCCCGGCTCGCGAAGTTGCGCCTCTTCGAGCGGATCTTCCTGCTCCAGCGCGACTGGATGACCCGCATCACGATGCTGATGATCATCCTCTCGCTCTTCTGGGGGGCCGTCGGCGCCTTCGACGCCTTCGGCTTCCAGACCCAGGTGGTGGCGTGGGTCGAGTTCACGAGCCTGCACCTGTCGAACCAGGAGATCTACTCGTCCGTCACGCTCCACGGCATCCGGATGCTCTTCGGATTCGCCCAGCAGCTCGAGATGGCGATCTTCGGGCTGCTCTTGATCAACGCTCTCGGCCTCGTCGCCCGGCACAAGTGGCGCCTCTACGTCTCGGTCGCGCTGATCAACCTCTCCATCCTGCTGATGCAGGGTCCGATCTACCTCGTGCCCTTCAACGACAACTACTTCCCGGCTCTCGGCTGGTACTTCCTCTCGCCCCTCGGCATCAACAACGCGAGCCTGTACGTCGCCTCGCCGCTGTGGTACCTCGGCTGGATTGCGCTCTGCGCCTCGTCGTTCCTGTGGACCTGGTGGATGGTCAGCCACCTCCTTCGCTGGTGGCGGAGCCGCCCGGCCGACTCGCGCGCCCATCGGGTCCCGGTCTTCCTCCTGTTCACGATCGCGACGCTGATCCTCGTGATCGTGAGCTACGCACCGCTCGTCGTCTCGACGGTCTGGGACATCGGCACGTACTTCTGGAACTGGCCGATGAACGCCCTCGCGAACGAAGTCATCTTCTGGCTGTTCGGGCACGGAATCGTCTACATCCTCTTCCTGATCCCCATCACCGGTCTCTACCTGCTCCTCCCGATCTTCGCGCGCCGTCCTGTGTACTCCTACCGCTGGGGGTTCGTCGCGGCGATCATGTTCGTGTTGCTGACCCCGATGCTCGGGATCCACCACCTTTACCTGACCCCGCTACCCGGCTGGTCGGTCTTCCTGACGATGGCGCTCAGCTTCGCCATCATCATCCCGAGCGCGATCACGTTCTTCTCGCTCTGGCTGACCCTCAAGGGCGTCCGGTCGTCGCAGTGGGAGTGGAACATCGTCGCGCTCTTCGCGCTCGTGGCCTTCGCCGGCTCGATCCTCGGCGGCCTCAGCGGGCCGGTCAACGCGACCGTCCCGTGGGACGTCGACCTGCACAACTCTCTGTTCGTCCTGAGCCACTTCCACGCGATCACGATCCTCGCGATCGTCACCGGCGGCTACGCCCTCATCTACGCCTTCTTCCCGATCCTCTCGGGCCGGAACTGGTACTCCGCTTGGCTCGCCCGCGCGCATCTGGTCTTCACCGTGGTCGGCGGCGCCGGCGTGGTCGTCGCCTTCGACGAGCTCGGCTCGATCGGAATCCTCCGTCGCTCGTTCATCATCCCGACCCTACCCGTCGTGACGTTCGACCAGCTTCTGCTCTACGGAGCGATGATCGTCGTCATCGGCGGACAGCTGTTCTTCGTAGCGAACGGCTTCCTCACGGTCTTCCGCGGTTCGATCTTCAGCGCCTCCGGACTCTCGTTCGACGAGGCGATCCGCCGGGCCGCCCAGGGAACGGCCGCCCGGAAGTCCCGGGTCCCGATCGGCGACATCCCCTTCGTCCGAAAGGTTCCGCGCGCCCGCCGCGAGCGGATCGAGCGGATCTGGGTCACGACCGTCGTGATCCTGATCACGGCGATCCTCGCATTCTACGCTCCGTCGGCGTTTGGCACATCGAATGCGATCGGGGCCCCGAGCTCCTATCCCGCCGGCACCGAGTTCGTCACCATGCACGGCGTCCAGTACTACTGGACCGTCCGGGAAACCGGCAACGTCAGCGGCACGTTCAACAACGTCCTCGTCGTCGATGCGGGCCAATGGGTCAGCATCAACGCCACGACCGCCGGCGCCACGCAGGAGTTCTACGCGCCGTTCCGTTCTCAGCCGGTCGTCGCCTTCCAGGTCGTGCCCGGAACGACGTCCTATGACTTATTCCGGGCGCCCACGATCCCCGGGGTCTACGCCGTCCCGGACGGGGAATACGACGGTCCCTGGTTCGGTCAGGACGTGGCCGCGCTGGTCGTGCTCCCGGTGGGGTCGAGCTATCCGACCCTCGCTGCCTTCGAGGCGAACGGAGGCGCCGGCGACATCTACGACCCGCCCGTGATGGCGGCCGCGACGGCGGACCTGGTCGGGAACCAGGCCGGGGTGTTCGACTATCGGGTCCCCGGGCCGACGCTCAGCGCGAGCGCGGGCGCGGTTTCGTTCTCGTGGGAGGTCCCCCTCTCCTCCATCGGAATCAACAACTATCTCGTGAACGTCACGAGCAACAATCCCAACCAGCAGCAGCAGTACGTCATCGACCACAACGACACGCTGCCGTTCGAGTTCGGGGTCTGGGAGATCGATCCGTCCGTGGGGCTCGTGCCGGTCACGAGCGCTCCGGTGCGCATCAACTCGGTCGTGACCGAGAGCTTCGCGAACCTCCCGGCCGGCGCCTATCTCTACGGCATCACGAGCCCAATCCACTACAGCTACGACCCCGACGGCTCGTCGGGGATCACGACCGGCAGTCAGCAGGGCTTCGTGATGGGCCTGTGGGGGGTCCTGTGGGTGAACTCTTGAGGCCGGTCGAGGCCCCTCCGCCTCCGAGCGGCTCGGTCTGGGCGAGTCCGTTCGCGATCTTCGGCTACGCGATGATCGTCGCGAGCGCCTACGCGGTCTTCGAGATGAGCTATTACGCCGGGGTCCCGGCACTCTCCGGCGCAACGCTCGGGACCGTCGCGGGCGTGGTGATCGCGATCATCGCCTTCCTCGTGCTGGGCGTGCGGGCGCCCGAGAACGACTGAGCTCGGCGAAGCGCTAAGTCCGGTCGAGCTACGGACCGGCGATGGAAATCGAACAACTCCCTCGCTCGTTCTTCGATCGGCCGACGCGCGTGGTCGCGCGGCAGCTCCTCGGCTGCGAGCTCTGGACGCAGGAGCCGACCGCACGGCGCGGGGTGCGCCTCGTGGAGACGGAGGCCTACGTCGACCACGACGAGGCGAACCACGCGAACCGGGGGATGACGAAACGCAATCGATCGATGTTCGGCGCACCGGGGACGCTCTACGTGTACCGCATCCATCAGGTCGTCTGCGCGAACGTGGTCACGCGGCCCGGACAGGCGGTGCTGTTGCGGTCGGGCGAACCGATGGACGGGAGCGCGGACCGCGCCACGGTGGGGCCCGGGCGACTGTGCCGCTGGCTCGGGATCTCGATCGCGGACGATGGGACCGACACGGTCGCCGGAACCCGCGTTTCCTTGCTTCCCGCGCGACGTCCGCCCCGGCGCATCGTGGTCGGGACCCGCGTCGGGATATCTCGTGCGGTCGACCGGCTCCTCCGGTTCGCCGAGGCAGGATCGGCGCACGTTTCGACCCCCCGCCCCGAGGGCCGTCGAGCGCGGCCGCCGGTTACTTGAGTTTGGCCCAGTCGTAGCCGCGCCGACGAGCGCTCGCGCCGAACCCGCACGAGGCACAGACGGCCTTCTGGCGGTGGTAGGAATGGCGGCCGCACCGACGGCAAATGACGTGCACGATCTTTCCGCCCCGTCGGGCCGGTGTTCCCTTTCCCATGATCGTCCTCGTGGAGCGTGGATCGCTCGGGGGAGGTCGCCCACGGGCCCATCACTTTTAAGTTTGCTCTCCAACGTCCGGGGGTCGCCTCGGGCGGCCCGAGGCGCGCTCGGCCCGCGGGCGCCGCGGGAGGCTCGCTCTCGGGGCCATCGCCGCGCGCGGCGCGAGCCGGCGGGCAAGGGCCTCGGCCGAACAGGGGGGAACGACCCGGACGATCTGGATCCGTCGCCGCCGTCCCCAAGGGCCCCGAAGGAGTTCGCGCTCGGCCGGGGCGACCGCGGAGTGACGGGCATAGAGCCGCGGGGGATGACCCCGGGCATCGCAGTGGGCCCGCGCGGCCCGTTCGGCCGCCGGCACGTCCAGGTAGAGCGTGAGGCCGGGGCGGCCGATGCGGCCGCTCTTCTCCTCCCGCGCGTACAGCGCCCGGACCCGGTCGAGGGCTCCCGGCGGAACCCACCCGAGCCGCACCAACCCGGCGGTATAGGTCCACGGTCCCCAGGGGGAGGTGTCCAGGAGGACATCGCGGCCGGAGGCGGCCAATCGGAAGGCCCGGTGCCACCGTGTGGCCTCCCTCCGGATGAGCCGGCGCTCGAGCCGCACGAGCTCAGCGGAGGTTCGGAACCTCAACGAGATCGTGGGACCGACTCGATAGGCTTCGGGCAGGGCCACCCAGCCCAGGGTCCTGGCGAGCCTCCGGACGAGCTCGGTCTTGCCCGAGGCGGAGGGCCCGTCGATGGCAACGATGCGGCCCGCGGGCACGACCCCTCGATCCGCGGCGCAAAGATATCCCCAGCGATGCCGCGGCCTTATGGGGACGAGGAGCGCTCGGGCGTCCGTGTCGGAACCCCGGGAGGAACGCCATCGTTTCGCGGCGCGCGTACTCGAGAGCCGTTCCCCCTACGAGCTTGCCCGGGAGGTCGCCCGCACCGCGTCGGATCCCGAGGGGATCGGCATCATGTCGCAGAAGGGTCGTACGTACGCCGTCCGCCTCGACCACGTGTCGCTCCGGGCCGCTCCTCTGCTCAAACAAGAGGCCCTGGCGGTGGGTGCCGATTCGGCGCACGCGCGCGGGATCGCCGACCACTCCGTGTCGGAAACCTCCGTGGTGCTGCTCGCGACGTGGGCCCAACACCGTCGGCTCGCGGAGAAGCTCGAACGCCAACCGTTCGGATTGCGCGCGCTCGGCGCCGAGGTCGAAGCGGCGCTGCGGGCCTACGCACGCCACGGTCCGCGCACCGTGCCGGGCACCCACCGCTCGCTCCGGGTGGGCGATCGGCCGCGGGTGATGGGCGTCGTGAACGTCACCCCCGACTCGTTCAGCGATGGAGGCCAATACCTCGAGCCCGAACGGGCGATCGCCCGCGCGCGGGAGATGATCGAAGAAGGCGCCGACACGGTCGACATCGGGGGCGAGTCGACCCGGCCCGGAGCGACCCCGGTCGACCCGGAGGAGGAGTGGCGTCGGATCGAACCGGTGGTCCGAGAGCTCGCTCGGGACGGTCGCGTGCCATTGAGCGTCGATACCCGCCACCCCGAAGTGGCGCGGCACGCGCTCGAGGCCGGCGCGGACATGATCAACGACGTGAGCGGCCTCGCGGATCCCGAGATGCGCCGGCTCGTGCGCGATGCTCGGGCCGCGGCCATCGTCGTGCACATGCGCGGGGAACCCTCCACGATGCAGGACGACACCCGCTACGGCGACCTGAGGGGCGAGGTCTACGCGGCGCTCGCGACCCTCACCGACGCAGCCCGGGAGGACGGGATTCCGGCGGATCGACTGCTGATCGATCCGGGGCTCGGGTTCGGCAAGACACCGGAACAGAGCCTCGAGCTGCTCGCGCATGCCGGTGAGCTGCGGTGCCTCGGCTACCCGGTCGTGATCGGCGCCTCCCGTAAGTCGATGCTCGGCTGGGCGCTGGGCGGCGCGCCGCCCGGTGCGCGCCTCGAGGCCGGTCTCTCGGCCGCGGTCCTTGCGGCTTCCCAAGGAGTCGAACTCATCCGGACCCATGACGTGGGACCGACGGTGCGGGCCCTCGCGCTGGTCGCCCGGATCTCGGAGGCGGCCCGCGCGCCCGCGCATTCTCTCGGGTCGGATCCGATCTCCGATGGCCCGGATCTCTGACGAGCGAAGGACCGATCGGGGATGGCAGCGGGTCCTTGGCGGGCCGCTCCTAGGTCGCCCGTCCGAGAACGGGTTCGGCCCAATACCGTCGCGGGGGCGCCGTATCCGACGCGCCCGGAGACGGGCGCGGCTCCGTCCGCGGATCCTGCGGGCCCGGGACGGGCCTATGTCAAGAGGACGTCGCCTCTCGAGAGGATCTCTGCGACCTCGGGTCGAAGGATCTCGGTCGGTAGCTGTTCCCCCTTCGCGAGGGCGGCCCGGATCCGGGTCTGGCTCGTGTCCAGATGGTCGGAGGCCGGGTGGCCGCACGTCTTGGGCGTCGCCATCCAACCGCACCGTCGGCAGAAGAAGGTCTCCGCGAACTTGATCGGCCGGACGTCGATCGGGTACTCGTCGAAGATGCGCTGGCACGCATAGGGATCGTAGTATTTTCCCAGGCCCGCCTGGTCCCGACCCACGATGTAGAGGCCGCAGCCGTAGTTCTTGCGGACGATGGCGAGGAAGAGGGCCGCTCTCGGTCCGGCGTAGCGCATCGTAATGCTCAACGAGGCCAGCAGGACCCGGTCCGCCGGGTAGTAGCGACCGACCAAGGTGCGGTAGGCCTCCAAAATGACCTCGGGCTTGTAGTCCCCCTTCTTGAGACGGCCGAGGACCGGGTGCACGAGAAGTCCATCGACGTCATCCCGGTCCAGCGTGCACCGTTGAAGGTACTCGTGAGCCGTGTGCGGCACGTTACGGGTCTGGTAGGCCGCGACGTTCGTCCAGCCCCGACGGGAGAACTCCGCCCGGGTCTCGGCGGGGCTCAACTCGAATCGTCCCGTCGGATGGGGGAGGGGGCGGAGGAGGTCGACGGGTCCGGCCAGCGCTGTCTCACCGAGGGACGAGAGGTCGG
>JAKAPG010000165.1 GCA_021823085.1 Thermoplasmata archaeon
CACTGGCTAATGTTGAGTCTTGTCGGAGTCTAGCCCTAGTCACGTGCCAGGGTCGAAAAGACGGCCCGTACCTTCGCCCGGATTCCGGGAAGCTCGTTCTGGACAATAGCCCAAACCCGCTCGAGATCGATCGAGTCGTATGGATGAATAGCGAAGTCCTTGAACCCGGCCATTCCCCTCCACGGAACTTCCACCGAACGGTTGCGTGTCGGGGCGGAGACTCGCTTGGCCGCTTCTCCAACAACCTCGAGTTGGCGGATGACCGCCTCCTGCTGAAGAGCGCTCTCCATGAACCGGTGCCGATCGGGCCCCGCGAACTCGATGGCCCGCTCCATCCGTTCGAGGATCTCGCTCAGCGCAGCCCGGTCTCGATTCAAATCGGCTCGGCCTCCGCCAGGATCTGAGCACGGGTGAGCCAGAAGATCGACCGGTCGCTCACGACATCGACCCGCCTCCCAAGTCTCTCTTCGAGCTCCTGGGCGAGTTGAGTCTGATCAAGGAGGCTTGCGTCCTGCTCGAAGGTAACAAGGAGGTCTAGGTCGCTGGATGGGCGAGCGGTTCCCCGCCGTACGGATCCAAATACCCTCGGGTTGAACGCATGATGGCGTCGGGTCGCCTCGAGAATCACGTCCCGGTTTGGACGGACAATTGAAACCCAAGACCGATTGCTTCGGTCAAACGGCGAGATGGCGCGTACGACTGGGGTGTTCCAGAGGCGGGACTTGCAGACCGGACAGATACGGACTACGCGGCGACGCGGTCGCCAGACGTTGCCGCAACGAAAGCACCTCCGGGGCGATTCGGATGCCATCGAGATCCCGATGAGCTAAGTAAATTAATTTACTTAATACCAACGGCGAAGGACCACGGACTGGACATACGATACATTCAGCTTGGCGGAGGTCTGACCATGATCCGTTCCGTTCGGTCAGCTAACCTCGGTCTCCGAGCCCGAAAGAGTCGGACTCGTCACGGTTATGTACCGATGCGCGCATCGTGCTAGCATGCCGCATCACTCGACGCCCCCCCCACTGCTGCAGCCGGGCCGGAGTGCCGTTGGCCCTCGGCACCGCGCTCCTTCTGATCATAGTCTTGGTCCCGGCGGCAACCGCGATGCCTAACTTTAACCCGAACTACGTTGCTGCCTGCACAGGTCCCAGCGCCGGCGTGAACATTCCTCTTCATCAACTTCACACCTCGAGCAGCGGTCTTTCAACATCAGTCGCGGCAGGCGCGTTCGACTTCCCGGGCCAGACCGCCGGGCCCGTCGGACCAACGACCCCGGTCAGCGGCATCACCTCGCAGGAGTTCTTCACCGTGGACCCGTCACCATCCGGGTGCTACCAGCCGACCAGCTCCTACCCCACAGCCTCCGCAACTTTTTCGTTCAGCTTTTCGGGAACGATGAACGAGTCGATCACCTGCGGCGCGGCTGCCTCCGCGGACGTCACACTCACGCTCTACGCCAACGTCTACTCCTCCGCTTCGGGCGCACTCTTCACTACGCCGCCCTCGAAGGTTGCGGTGAATCAAGGGATCAGTTGTGCCGCCGGCCCAACGAGCTTCACCTCGACGGTAGGCGGAGCCACGGTTACGACCGGCTCCTTTGCGGTCGCGAGCGGCACGCAGTACGGTTTCTACGCCGAGGCCGATATTCACAACGACATAACCACCGGCGTCGGAGGTTACGGTAGCTCGAGTGAAAGTGGGTTTCAGGTCACGCTGACCTCCGTCAGCTGTCCGGCGTGCCCCTAGCGGTAACCGTTGGAGAGCGGACCGGTCGAGTTGGAAGTACCGCCGGGAAGCTAGCGGGGAGCGGATGGTCGTGCACATCCAAGTGGCCTTCTCTGCGGATGGCCGAATGGTCGTGGACGCCAGTAGCTCGGCCGATGCGGTGAAGGAGTTCCGGTGGCGCGGTCGGTGATACGCTCTGGCGGGGTGGTGTTCCCCCTCGCTCTCCTGGCGATCGCTGTGGCAATTCAGGTCATGCTGCCGAGCCCTTTCTACGGGGGCGGCCAGGCCCTCGTGACAACCCCTTCCGTCAGCGACAACGCATTCGCTCGGACCGTGGTGGACCGGGTGCCGGGTGTCCCCGCCGCTCGACTCGGGATGGACGAGACTCCGAGCGCCATCTGCGTGAACTCCACCTCTGCATGCGAGGCCGGGAGCGGAGTAGCCCGAGTGACCATCTCGGCAGCGGCGTCGACCGTCGGGATCACAGATTGGCCTGCAGCTCAGGTCCTTTTCTTGCTTGAGACCACAGCGTACGACGGGTCGTTCGACTGGTACTCTTCGGGAGAGACCTTCAACAGCACGGGTTCGCTTGCCGGAGTGGTCTGCAGCCACAGTAACCCCTACCAGCTCTGCGGCGAGGCGAACTCCGTCGGTGCCTTCGTCTCCAACGCCAGCGTGATCGCGGAGGGCATTCAGACGGCCCACCCCGCCACCCGTCTCTCCTTCGGCCTCGTCGACTACTTCGCGACCCATGACCAGTGGGGCAACGCCAACGGGTCCGAGTATCACGTGGACATCGGGAACTTCGTGCCCGCCGACCAGTTCCAATCGGCCGTCAACGCGACCCTCCTCACGCAGGTCCTCAACGGCTCCCCGATCCTCCGGGGCTCCGGCCTCGCGGAGAACTTCCTCCATTCCTCCTCCATCACCGCGCTCTACGGGGCGCTTTCTGGCGCCGGCATCGCGTGGGCTCCCGACGCCCATCACGTGATCGTCTGGATCGGCAGCACCGTTCCCCGCGACCCCAACTACGTCGTCAACTACTGCATCACTCATGCCGCCAACTCCAGCCCCGGCTGGAAGAAGCCTACCGCCCCCGGTTGCTACAGTTCGGGCTGGGAGCCTTCCTACAACTTCACGCCCACGATACAGAGTCCGGGGGGAGAGGGGTGGGTCGTCTCCCAGAACGGGAACCCCAACGACTCGATCGCGGCGCTCGCCAAGTCGTCCCCGTCGTGCGTCGACTCGCTTGGTGGGAACTGCACGATCGACACTATCGAGGTGCCGGCCGGCGGCGATTGGGCCGGCTCAATCGGGACGTACTACTGGACCCCGAACGGCACCGGGTGGGTGTACCCTCAGATCGGCGCGGGTTGCCTGGACTGGGGCAGAAGCAACTGCACGCGGGGCGGCATCACGGTCACCGAGCAGATCTGGCAGAACGTCAATCGTACTCGGGACGCCTCCTGCGACCTGGCGATGGCGACGGACGGCAGTTGGGACGGGCCCCGCATGTCCATATACCCGGGGCAGTGGCCCTTCCCACCGTGGCCCTCTTTCTGGACGGCGCCCGAGTCGTGTTCGGGCTACATCGGGGACCTTCAGGAACCGGCAATATGGGGGACTACCCTGTGGACCGGCCCCTGCATCCAGACGAGCTGGCCCTTCTGCGACCGGGGCACCGAATACTTCAACGAGACGAACCCGACCCTCATCTCCGCCCTCTCCCGCATCAGTCTCGGGGCGGCTCCCTACTCCCTCTCCCTCCGCGGCGCCGCCGACGCTCCCCTGTTCACCTTCGTTCCATACGGCAACATCGTGCTCGCCCCGTACCTCGAGGCTGCAGTCACCTGTGAGTCCGCCGATCCCTTCCCGGGGGGCTGTGACCCCGCTGTTGGGCAACTCGCCCTCGGATCGACGACCGCTCTCACGTTCAACTGGAGCGCCGACCCGAACCTCAACGTGATGCAGAGCGGGGACGTGTGGCAGGCGTCGTTCAACGTGATCGCCGTGGGACCGCCCTACGGGGTCGCCGTCCCCGTCGACGCGTGCATCGCCCCCGGGTGCGCGGCGGCCGGCAGCCAACCGGTGGGGGGGTTCTTCAGTCAGGCTGACTACACCCTCGCCTCGAACGGCTCGTCGGTCGTCGCGTCCTTCCCCCTCGCCGAGCTCATCGTCGAGAACAGCACGCCCGGGGGCCCGCCCCCTTCCTCGACACCGCCGCCCCCACCCCCGGGCGGTGAAACGCCCCCGCTCCCGGCCCCGGCGCCGCTCCCCCTGCCGATCGCGCAGCCGATCCCGGTCGCGAGCTTGCCGGTGGTCGCCGGGCTCCTCTCGATCCCTGCG
>JAKAPG010000166.1 GCA_021823085.1 Thermoplasmata archaeon
TTCGCCGCCGGATCGGGCTCGCGTTCCAGATATCGACCGCCGACGGCGAGCTCACCGGCCGTGAGAATCTCGAGGTCGAGGCCGGCCTTCAGGGAATGAGCCGCTCCGAGTGGAGGAGTCGCATTCGCGAGATCCTCCAGCAGATGGACCTCGCGCCGTATGCGGACCGGCCCGTCAAGGGATACTCGGGAGGAATGCGCCGGCGCCTCGAGCTCGCTGTGGGCATCGTCCACCAGCCTCGCATCCTGTTCCTGGATGAGCCAACCCTCGGTCTCGATCCTCAGGGGAGGGCGGGGTTCTGGCAGTACCTGCGGGACCTGCGACGGGATACGGGCCTCACCCTCCTCCTGAGTACCCACTACCTGGAGGAAGCCGACCAGTTGTGCGACCGGATCGCGATCGTCGACCACGGCAAGATCGTGGGCGCCGGGACGCCGGCCGAACTCAAGGAGAAGACCGGAGGCGACACGGTCGTGGTCAAGCCCACGAAGGGAGAGGACCTCGCCGCGCTCCTTCAGAAGGTCCCGGGCGTCCAGGGCGTCACGCTCACCGACGGGCACTTCCGAGTGAAGTGTCCCCGCGGGGAGCCTTTGGTCCCGTCGATCGTCACGACGTGCGACCGCTCCGGCATCGAACTCGCGAGCGTGGAAATCCGAAAGCCCAGCCTGGACGAGGTCTTCCTGGAACTGACCGGCCGCGCCTATCGCGAGGAAGAGGGGGATGCGGCCTCGTATTTCTCCGAACGGGTGGGCCAGATGCACCGCCCCTTGAGGCCCTGATGCTTCGCGAGCTCGGGGCGCTCCTGCGACGCGAGTTCCTCCGCTACGTCCGCACGCCGGTCTGGATCATGTCGAGCCTGCTCCTCCCCATCCTCTACCTGATCCTGTTCGGGCAGGGGTTCGGTTCGTTCAACGCACTGTGCTTCCTCCCCGGCGCCTGCTTGGGCGCTCCGAACTACTTTTCGTACTTCTCGGTAGGAATGGTCGGATTTGTCGCTCTCACGATGTCGCTCTTTTCCGGCGCGAACATCATCTTCGACAAGGGGCTCGGGATCATCAAGCGCCAGGTCGCCACGCCGGCACCCCGCTCGTCGATCTTCGCGGCGCCCCTCCTGTTCCGCTCCCTGATGGGCCTTGTCCCCGCGTTCCTGGTCTTGGGCCTCGCGGTGCTGCTCACCCATGTCTCGGGCTTCGTGGGCCTGACGATCTCCAGCAATCCCGGGATCATCGGGGCGCTCGAGATCTTCGCGGCGGTCCTCGTTCTCTCCCTGATGTTCAACGCGCTGTTCCTCGCCTTCGGTTTCGCGCTCGAGAGCCCTCAGTCCTACTTCGGGGTCGTCAACCTCCTCAACCTCCCGATCCTGTTCCTATCCAATGCCCTCTATGCGCCCACGACCGAACCGGCGTGGCTGGCGAGCATCGCGGCGTACAACCCGGTCTCGCTCTGTATCAACGTTCTACGGGAGAACCTGTTCGGGTCGGCACGATTCTACCAATACTCGCCCGAGGTCTACCTTCTGGCGCTCTTGGGGTGGGCGACCCTGTTCATCGTGATCGCGCTGCTCTTGGCCCGTCGGGCCCTCCGCACGCCCTAGAGCGCCTTACAGCGTCGGCTCGCTCTCTTCGTCGTCGGGATAGCGTCGGCCCGTGACCGCGTTCAGGACGACGCGGCCCGACGTGCCTTCGAAATACCAGAACGGTACGTAGACACGGCCGAACTGACCGACTCGTACGTCCTCGGAACCCGGGGGAACGCGCCGGGTCTCCACGACGACCGTCCCTCCGTGCTGCTCGGTGTGGTCGACGCGAACGGTGTGGTGGCGGCGGATCCATTCGGTCGCGATCGCCTTCGCCTCGTCCGGACCTATCTCGGGCTCACGAAAGGCCACGGCCGTTTCGGGTCGGGAAGTTAGTTCGTAATCGCTTACCTCCCACCCCTCCGCCCGTCGGCGCAACGCGTTCACGGCGACCAAGTGCTCGCTCGTTCGTCCTCCACCCCCGTACGGGGATGGGGTCCGTACCCGGTAGGGAGCGACGTAGTAGGGGACCCAGCGAAGGGCCGGCCTCAGGCCCGGCTCGGTCACGATCCGTTCGGCTCCCTCCCGGTTGAGCCGGGGCAGGACCGCCGGATCGCCCGGTGGGATGAGGGCCGGTGGGAGCTCGAGAGGGTCCTCGGTCGGAGTAGCGGTCGCTCGCTCTCCGCTCCCCCCGAGGAGGATCTCGCCCAAGGCGAGGGCGATCGTCGCCGGCGTGAACACCTCGATGCCCCGCTCGGCGGCCAGCTGACGCGCAACGTCCCCCGGTTCGTCCGGGTACACGATCGCTCGGTGGACGGTATCGGGAGGGAACGAGGACTCCACGTCCCTTGGGGACCGCATCTCCCGGAGCAGCACGATGGCCCGGTGCTCGGCCGGGCGGACGGCGGCCCACCCCTCTGGGCGCTCCGCGACCTGGTACTCGGCCGCCTGCAGCAGGTGGCGAAGGCGTCGCAGCGCGTCCGCGGAGTCCATCACCCGTCCAGCGGCCGCCACGTTATTTTGCTAACCCGGCCACCGCCAGGTTCCTCGTGCAACCAGACTCTATATATCGCCACCCTCCACTTGACGGCGGGCGATGGTCGAAGCCCTGCACCTGAAGGTCGCCGAGGTCGCGCAGCAGGACGTGGGTCTCGGCACGGCGCGCATCGACGAGCGAACGCGCCAGCGACTCAAGGTCGCCGCGGGGGACATCGTCGAGATTCGGGGTCGCAAGATGACCCCTGCGATCGTGGCGAAGGCGATCCTCGAGGACGAGGGCAAGGGACTGATCCGACTCGAGGCGATCCTTCGCCGCAACGCGGGCGTCAGCATCGGCGATCGCGTGCAGGTGCAACGGATCGACTGCCCGAGCGCGGAGGCGATCACGATTGCCCCAATCTACGCGGGCTCCTCCCGGATGGACCTCGGCCCCGGGCTCGAGAGCTTCGTCCAGAAGGCGCTCGCGCGACGACCGTTCGTCCGCGGGGACGTCTTCGTCATCCCCGGGGTCTTCCTGATGGGCGGCTCGCTGCCGTTCATGGTCGTCTCTACGCAGCCGAAGGGGATCGTACAGGTCTCTCCGACGACCCTGATCACGATCAAGGAGGAGACGGTCAGCGAGGCGGAGATCGCCGCGCCCCGCGTCTCCTACGAGGATATCGGAGGTCTCCGCGAGAAACTGGGTCGAGTCCGCGAGATGATCGAGCTCCCCCTCAAGCACCCGGAGCTCTTCGACCGCCTCGCCATCTCGCCGCCGAAGGGCGTGCTGCTCTACGGACCGCCCGGAACGGGGAAGACGCTGATTGCGAAGGCGGTCGCGAACGAGGCGGGCGCCCACTTCATCGGGATCCAAGGCCCCGAGATCATCTCGAAGTACTACGGAGAGAGCGAGAAGGAGCTGCGCGAGAAGTTCGAGGAGGCTGAGAAGGACGCCCCGAGCGTGATCTTCATCGACGAGCTCGACTCGATCGCCCCGCGGCGGGACGAGGTCGTCGGCGAGGTCGAGCGGCGCGTGGTCGCCCAGCTACTGACGCTCATGGACGGCCTATCGGGCCGTGGGAACGTCATCGTTATCGCCGCAACCAACCGGGAAGAGGCCATCGATCCCGCGTTGCGCCGACCGGGCCGCTTCGACCGGGAGATCGAGATCGGGGTGCCGACGGTGGCCGGCCGCCTCGAGATCCTCCAGATCCATACCCGCGGCATGCCGATCGAGGGGAGCGAGCGCGAGCGGGAGAGGATCCTGCGCGAGCTGGCCGCCCTGTCGCACGGGTTCGTCGGCGCGGACCTCGCGGCGCTCGCCCGAGAAGCGGCGATGCGGGCGCTGCGCCGCTATCTTCCCGAGATCGACTTCGACAAGCCGATCCCGCTCACGTTGCTGGAGCGGATGAAGGTCACCGAGCGAGACTTCAAGGAAGCGCTCAAGCAGATCGAGCCGTCCAGCCTGCGGGACGTTGCGGTCGAGGTCCCGACGACACGGTGGGAGGAGGTCGGGGGCCTCGAGAGCGTTCGGGCGACACTGGTCGAATCCGTGGAACTCCCGTTCCGGAACCCCGAGGTGTA
>JAKAPG010000167.1 GCA_021823085.1 Thermoplasmata archaeon
GGCCCCCGATGAGGGGGGAGGGCCGGGGCGTCACGGCGCTCCGTTTGGCCGCGGGCGGATGGACGTACCCGCAACAGTTCTTCCGTAGGAACGCGTTGAGCGCTTCGGACGACGCACACGCGCGGCCGACGCGCCGAGCGTCGAACCGAGTAACCTTATAGTCGGTCATGGTAGGCGAGCCGCGGAGGGTTTTCCCGGTGTCCTACGTGACACCTTCCATGGTGCGGAGCGCGTCCCGCCGGCGAGAAACGGCCCCTCTCCAGGGGCGTTTCGACGGGCCGGTGACGGCGAGATAGGCTTCCGCGGCGTGGAACGGTCGCCTCGACGCGACATCGGTCCCCTTCGAGGAAAGAGGCCCCATGGCGATCGCAAAGAAGCGCGCGGCGCCCGCGCCGGAGGAACCGGTCCCCCGACCGGCCCGGATCGGACGCGAACCGATTCCTGTTCCCCGTCTCGTACCCCGCGGCAAGACCGCCTTCGACACCGTGGAGTGGAGGAGCCACGACGCGCTGATCAAGAACGCCGAGGGGAAGGTGATCTTCGAGCAGAAGGGGATCCGCGCGCCGGCGACCTGGTCCGAGACGAGCGTCAACATCGCCGCGTCGAAGTACTTCCGCATCCTCCAGGGGCGGCGGGAGAGCTCGATCGACGGGATGATCCGGCGCGTCTGTCACTGGATCGCGCAGCGGGGGCTCGAGCTCGGCTACCTCGACACCGCCGACGAGTCGGCGACCTTCGAGGAGAGCCTCTCCTACCTCATGGTCCAGCAGATGGCGGCGTTCAACAGCCCCGTCTGGTTCAACGTCGGGGTGCGCGAGCCCCCCCAGTGCTCGGCCTGCTTCATCCAGTCGATCTCGGACGACATGGACTCGATCCTCGCCCTCGCGACCAGCGAGGGCCGCCTCTTCAAGGGCGGCAGCGGGACCGGGACGAACCTCTCTCCGCTGCGCGGCAGCCACGAACGGCTTGCCGGGGGCGGGATCGCGTCGGGGCCGGTGTCGTTCATGCGGGCGTTCGACGCGCTCGCGGGGGTCATCAAGTCCGGTGGGACGACCCGCCGCGCCGCGAAGATGGTCATCCTCAACATGGACCACCCGGACGTCGTGGACTTCATCGACTGCAAGGTCCGCGAGGAGGACAAGGCGCTCGCGCTGATCCGCGAGGGCTACTCGTCGAACTTCGACGGGACCGACCCGGACTCGGCCTACGCCTCGATCGCCTACCAGAACGCGAACCACTCCGTCCGCATCCCCGACGCCTTCATGGACGCGGTCCTGCACGACGGCGAGTGGAAGACGACCAATCGGACCGACCACTCCGTCGGCGGGACGTTCCGGGCCCGAGAGCTCTGGCGCAAGCTCGCCTACGCGGCGTGGCGCTGCGGGGACCCCGGCGTGCAGTTCGACGACGTCACCAACGACTGGCACACCTGCCCGAACACCGGCCGGATCAACGCATCGAACCCCTGCAGCGAGTACTTGTTCCTGGACGACTCGGCCTGCAACCTCGCTTCGATCAACCTCATGAAGTTCCTCGACGGCAAGGGCCTCCTCGACGTCGAGCTCTTCCGCCAGGCCGTCCGGACGATGATCCTCGCGATGGAGATCCTCGTCGACGCGTCGAGCTACCCGACGGCGTCGATCGCCCACAACTCCCACGACTACCGACCGCTCGGACTCGGCTACGCGAACCTGGGGGCCCTCCTCATGCACTACGGGCTCGCCTACGACTCGGACGCCGGCCGCACGCTCGCCGGCGGCGTCTCGGCGTTCCTCTCGGGCGAAGGGTACCACATGTCGAGCGAGATCGCGAAGCGGATGGGCCCGTTCGCCGGTTTCGAGAAGAACCGGGCCCCGATGCTCCGGGTGATGGGCAAGCACGCCCGCGCCGCAGAACAGGTCGCGCTCAACGATGCGCGCCTCACGCCGCTCGTCCAGGCGGCGGCCGACCGCTGGCACGACACGGTGAAGGCCGGCGAGCTCTGGGGGTACCGCAACGCCCAGATCTCCGTCATCGCCCCGACCGGCACGATCGGTCTCCTGATGGGATGCGACACGCTCGGCCTCGAGCCGGAGCTCTCGCTCGTGAAGGTGAAGAACCTGGTCGGCGGCGGGGTGCTGCGCATGGTGAACCGGACCGTACCGGACGGCCTCGCCGCGCTGGGCTACGCGCCCGAGGAGGCCCGCGCGATCTCCGAGCACGTCGAGAAGACCGGCACGATCGAGGGGGCCCCCGGCCTCGACGCCGGAGACCTCGCGGTCTTCGACTGCGCCCTCGCCCCGGCCGGTGGCAGCCGCACGATCCCTCCGATGGGGCACCTGAAGATGCTCGGCGCCGTCCAGCCGTTCCTCTCGGGCGGTGCGTCGAAGACGATCAACCTGCCGAACGAGGCGACCGTTGAGGACATCGAGAAGATCTACCTCGAGGCCTGGCGCCTCGGCATCAAGTCGGTCGCGCTCTACCGGGACGGCTGCAAGGCGTCCCAACCGTTCGAGACGGGCAAGGGCAAGGCCGGTGCCCCGGTCGGCCCGCGCGGACCGGCCCGCGAGCGCCTCCCCGACGAGCGGAAGGCGATCACCCACCACTTCTCGGTCGGCGGCCACGACGGCTACGTCACGGTCGGGCTCTACCCTGACGGGCGGCCGGGCGAGGTCTTCTTCCGGGTCACGAAGGAAGGATCGACCGTCAACGGTCTCATGGACTCGCTCGGGATCTCGATGTCGATGGCGCTCCAGCACGGAGTGCCGCTCAAGGACCTCGTCCGCAAGCTCGCCCACCTCCGCTTCGAACCGGCGGGGGCCACCAACAACCCGAAGATCCGGTTCGCGAAGTCGATCCCCGACTACGTGGCCCGCTGGCTGGCCCTCGAGTTCCTGACGGAGGAGGACCGGCGCGCGATCGGCCTCGAGGGCCCGGCGGACGGGAACGGAAATGGCCACGGGACCCCGGTCGCCTCGACGAAGCCCGCCGCGGCCCCCGCGGCCACCAAGTTCGAGACCCGGCCGCTCGACGCCTTCGCCGCGGAGCCCGCCCAGGGAATCGTCACGAGCGAGGACGCGCCATCGTGCGCCGTCTGCGGCGGCATCATGGTCCGTTCGGGGACCTGCTACGCCTGCACGGTCTGCGGGTCGACCAGCGGCTGTTCGTAAGAACGCCGCCCCCGGCCTCGGACCGTCGCGCCGCCGCGGTCGGGCTACACCGGGGCCGGTTCGGGGCTTGGCGGCGGCGCCGCGCCCGTTGCGGGCGTCGCATGCCCGGAACGGCTCCCGTCGGCGAGGAACCGGTAGTTCCGGAGCGCGAGCGACAGGAGCAGGCCGACGAGCGCGGACGCCGCGGTGATCGCGAAGACGAGCTCGAAGCCGATCCCCTGGTACGTCGGGGCGGGGACCTGGTGCCCGGGCGGACCGACGAGGACCGTCGTCATGTAGCTCGCGGTCACGGTCGCCGCGATGACGGGTCCGATCGCGCTGCCGAGGTTGCGGAACGTCTGGTTCATCCCGGTCTGGATCCCGAGCTCCTTCGGGGGCACGGAGAGGACGATGATGTTCGACATCGCGATCAGCACCGCGACGTTCCCGACCAGCGCCGGGATCGAGAAGACGATGAGCTCGAGGATCGTCGAGTGCGCGGCGACGAGCCCGACGCCCCCGAGCCCCATGACCGCGAACCCGACGATCATCACCGGCTTCGGCCCCCACTGGGAGACGAAGCGGCCCCACAGCGGGCCCATCACGAGCATCGAGAGGGCGGCCGGGACCGAGACGAGCCCCATCTGGAACTCGCTGAGGTCGAACCCCGGCGCGAACGGGTACTCTCCGAGGATCGTGAGGGCGATGAAGACGAGGAACATCCCCATGCCGACGAAGACCCCGTTCACGTTCGACACCCAGATGTTCCGCTGCTTCAGCGCGGCGAACGAGACGACCGGATGCTCGGACCGCGGCTCCCACGCCAGGAAGAAGACCGTGCCCGCGAGCGCGAGCAGGAAGAACTCCGGCACTCCCCAGGGGACCGTCCCGAGGTGGACCGCCGCGAAGTTCCCCCACCCCCAATAGAGA
>JAKAPG010000168.1 GCA_021823085.1 Thermoplasmata archaeon
AATCCTCGGGGACCTGTCCCGGCGCGAGGATCTCGACCGCTTGGTCGACGGGACGCTGAGCCATCTCGGCGGGATCGACACCCTTGTCTACGTGACCGGATCCCCGAAGCCCGGGGTCTACCTCGAGCAGGGGTACGAGGAGTGGGAGGCAGCGGCCCAACTCCTGGTCGTCAGTCCCGCGTTCCTCGCCCGGCGCGTCGCCGACGCGATGATCCAGAGCGGCACGCGCGGGAGAATGGTCTTCCTCACCTCGATCTCGGTACGCGAGCCGATCCCGACCATCGCCACATCGAGCGTCCTGCGGATCGCGGTCGCCGGGCTCGTCCGGACGCTCGCGCGCGAGATCGGCCCCAAGGGGATCCGCGTAAACGGGATCCTGCCCGGCTTCGTGAAGACGGATCGCATCGATGAGGTGATGAAGGACACCGCGCGCCGCCGGGGGAGCACTCCCGAGCAAGCCATGGCCGAGACGACCCAGGCGATCCCGCTCGGGCGCTTCGGGACCGTCGAGGAGATCGCGAAGGCGGCGATCTTCCTGGGAAGCGATCTCTCCAGCTACGTGAGCGGAACGATGCTCGCGGTCGACGGCGCGCTGCTGCGTTCGGTCGGCTGACCGCCCCTACGGACCGTCCGGCGGCCGGACCTCGTCCCGGAAGTCCTCCCGCTCGGGGGCGAAGACGTCGAGCACGACCGTCTCCTCGTCGGGCCCGGTGGTGAGCTCGTGAGCGACATTGCTGGGGACGTAGTACCCCGCTCCTGCCCGGACCTCCCAGACCGCGTTGCCGACCCGGAACCTTCCCCCGCCCGACAGGATCGTGCCCGATTGAACGTGAGGGTGACGGTGACGCGGAAACGTCGTGTTCGGGGCGATCCGGTAGAGGACGAGCATGATCCCTCCGCCCGTGGCCAGGATCCGCCGGCGGACGCCGGGCATCACGTCGTGCCAAGCTTCCGGCGTGTCATCCCAGCGCGGCATGGTCGTGCGGACGATCCCCTACGGGCCGGCGCCCCAGCCGCCCCGTTGGAGAACCCCATCCCATGTTCGCATAAGCGGGTTCCGCCTTACGGGGTTGGGTCCCATAATTCATAGGGCATCCCTCAACGCTCGAGCGCGGGCCAAGAGGTCGAGATTTCGTATGATCATCCGCCACCCGGCCTCACGCCGCTGCATCACGGCGCTCTGGGCTCGCAGGGACGGTCCCTGGTGTCGCTTGATCGCGGAGAACGCCCCTTCGACATTCGCTCGGAACCGGTACCTTGCGGCGTTCATCCGCCTCGGGATCCTCCTGACGTTCTTCGAGTTCTCGCTGATCTACTTCCTCCTCCCGACGCGGAACCCCTTCGCGTGGTCGTTCGACCGGATCTTGCCTTCGTTCTTCGCCCGGGTGAGCCGGCGCGGGGTCCCGTACGTGGCCGTGGCGACCCTCGCGGTCGCCTCCGCGATCGTCCTGTACATCGGGGTGTACACCACCTTCTTCGGGTTCCTGTCCTATTCGAACTTCGGGTTCTGGTTCGCGGTGGGGATCGTGTGCCTCGGCGCGGCACTGTTCCCATTCCTGCGGCCCAAGCTCTACCGTCAGGCTCCCGGGATTGTCCGGGCCCGTGTCGGGAAGGTTCCGATCATCTCGATCGTAGGGTTCCTTTCGGCCGGCGCCTCGTGGTTCGTGAGCTACGCTGCCTCGACCGCCCAGTACGTCGAACCGTCGGGCGCGTACAACTACGCGTACCTGATCTTCCTGCCGATCGTGTTCGTCATCGGCCTCGTGGTCTACTGGATCGCCTACGCGGCCCAGAAGAGCCGAGGCGTGCCGGTCGAGCTCATCGCGAAGGAGCTACCGCCCGACTGATCTTGAGGACCATGCGGAGCGCGGGCACGCCCTTTTGAAGGACCCGCGCTCCCACCGAACGTGAGCGAACGCGTCAATCTGCTGATCGATCCGGCGCGCCGGCAGCACATCGCGGTCGATCTTCCGCTCACCCAGAAGGTCCCGCGCGAGGAAGCGGGCCGGCGACTCGGTCTACCCACGTTCATCGATCTCTCGGATCCGCAGGTCGGGAAGGCGGTCTCGCTGCTCGAGGCGATCCATCGGGAGCGACCGGCGATCCGGGTGGCCCTCTTCGGCGGGACTGCCTGCCGCCTTCGCTGCCCTTCCAGCAACGATCCCGAGAGCGGTCTGCGCCGCACGCTCCACGACCTCGATCTCGCCGTACCCTTCGACGATGTCCGGCGGCTGCGCACCTTCCTCGAGGGGCTGGCTCGCCAGGAAGGGAGTGCCCTCCAGTTCTTCGAGACCCCGGCCGATCACGTGTTCAATTCGTTCGGAGAGGGGCTGCGTCTGCGCTACCACACGCTCCTGCACGTCGAAGGGAACCAGATCGAGCTCGGGACCGTCGACCTGATCGCCGACGAGTTCCACTTTTGCCACCGCATCGACCTGCGAGACGATCTCGATCGCGCTGCGCGGTCCGGCTGGACGATCTCCCCCGCCCTGCTCTTGCTGACGAAGCTGCAGTTCATCCAGCGGGTTCCTAGCTCGGGGTCCGGGCCGGTCCCCGAACGAGTCTTGGAGCCGATCGGGAGATCGAGCGTGGCGATCGGTCCGGAGGCCAAGGATGTCCAGGACATCCTCGCGATTCTCCGGGACCATGCGCTGGACGGATCCCCGGCTTCGATCGAGATCGAACGCATCCTCGCGCTCACGCGGGAGACCTGGGGACTGTGGAAGACCGTCTCGCTGACCTTGGCCATGGTCGAGAGGTCTCCCGTGCTGGCCCGGATGCGCACCGAGGCGCGGGAAGACTGCGCCGAGAAAATTCACCGGCTTCGGCAGGTCCTCGCGCAGAACGAACCCCCGCACCGGCGACGCCTGCTCGGGGGCCCGTGGTGGACCGAGGTCGACTCACCCGAGACGATCGACCGCGCGGGGGAAATCTCCTAGCGGCAGCTACCCCGAAGAGAGCACCGCCGAGCGCACCCGGTCGCGCTCGAGGTCCACGAGGGCGCCGAGGAGCGTGCCTTCGGTGTAGGCGCTCCCGCAATTGAGCGACAGGGTCCGACCGAAGGGGGTCGTGCCCCGGGACTCGTGGATGTGCCCGTGGAGGGAGAGCAAGGGGTGGTGGCGCTCGAGAGCCTCCCGAACCGCGGTGCTCCCGACGTGGACGATCTCGGTCTCGCCGCCCGGGCTCATCGTCTTCGTCAGGTCGGGCTGGAGTCTCGGCGCGAGGTCGAGCGGAGTGCCGAACGGAGGGACGTGGATATTGAACACCGCGCGAGCGGGATCCTCCAGGCGCGCGGCGAGCTCGTCGATCCGACGTGCGAGTTCCTCCTCCGAGAGCTCCCGGTGCGTCTTCCAGGGGGTCGGATTGCTGTACGGGATCGTCAGCATCTCGTGATCGGGATCGAAGCGGAGGATCTCGAGGTTCGTGAGCTCGACGCGATCGTCGTTCGCGATGACGCGTTCCATCGGTGTGAGCTCGTCGTTCCCCAGCCCGATGAGGAGACGGGTCGGGACGCCCGTGAGGCGTTCCTTCGCCCAGGCCAGCCAGCGTCGGAGGTCGTCGAGGGCGAGCGCCTCGAAAGCGCGATCCGCCTTCGCTCGGTCCGCGAGCCTCTCGTCCCACTCGGTCGGTGTCGTCCGGAGAGGGAGAGTCGCGGAGTCGCGCAGCGACGCTTCGAGCTTCGCGAGTTCCTCCGCGGAGCTCGCTCTTCGTGTCTCCCCTTCGGATGTGACGATCCATCCGGTGCCCTCGGGGAAGACCGGCGTCATGGTCTTGGCGGCCACGTCGCCCCCAACGAGCAGGACATCCGCCTTGTAGATCCGCGCCGCGTTGATGAATTTGCGAAAGCAGACCGCCGAGCCATGGAGATCGGCGACGAAGAAGACCCTTGTCAACGGCGCACGCCCTCTCTACGACGACCTCCGAGGGGCGTGCGCGGCCAGATACTCTCCGACCTTGCGCACGGCACGGGCCCGGTGCGAAAGTTCGTTCTTGGCATCCGCGGGGACCTGGGCGAATGTCTCGGTCCAACCCTCCGGGATGAAGATGGGGTCGAGA
>JAKAPG010000169.1 GCA_021823085.1 Thermoplasmata archaeon
CTTTCCGAGCGAACTTGCGGGCCGCTTCTCGAATCCGGGTCTCCTCGTCGGAGAGCCGCAGGTCCATGACCCGACGAACGGTCCGGACGGATAAGGGGTGCGCGGCGCGTCAGGTCCGAGTACCGTCCCGGACGAGGCCGAGATGCGTTCGCCACGACGGTCGCGGGCTCGGGAAGTCCGTGCGGTAGTGGGCTCCCCGGCTCTCGGTGCGCTCGAGAGCGGCCAGCGCGATGAGGCATGCGGTCAACGCGACGTGCCCGAGCCGGGTCGGCAGCTCCGATGGCGCCTCAGGCTCGGTTGCGGTCCCGATCTCCGAGAACCTGCGCACCGCTGCGGCCAACCCGGGGGCATCGCGGACGATCCCGACCTTGCTCCAGAGAAGGTCCCGGACCTCATCGAACGCTCTCCGCCCCACGGGCCCCGTTCCCTTCGGGGGCCAGGAGAGTTCGATCGTTCGGCGCGGTCGAGGGGGACCCCCGGCCCGAGGTCGATGGATCCCGAGGGCAACGCGTTCGCCGAACACGATACCCTCGAGCAGCGAGTTGCTCGCCAAGCGATTGGCCCCGTGCACTCCGGTGGAGGCGACCTCGCCGCACGCATAGAGTCCGCGAATCGTCGTCCGTCCGTCGAGATCGGTCCGCACCCCCCCGATCGTGTAGTGGGCCATCGGCACGACGGGGATCGCTGCTCGGTCCGGCTCGAGACCGTGCGTCACCAGGAAGTGGCAGATCGTGGGAAAGCGGCCAAAGAGACGCTCCCGAGGTAGGGCGGTCGCGTCCAGGAAGACGGTCGGGGCCCGGGTGCGCTCGAGTTCCCGCAGGATCGCGCGGCTCACGATGTCCCGGGGGGCGAGTTCGGCCCGCCGGTCGTAGCGCGGCATGAACCGTTCGCCCCGCGAATTCCGTAGAACCGCCCCCTCTCCGCGCAGGGCTTCGGTGATCAGGAACGGATGGG
Source organism: Thermoplasmata archaeon (assembly GCA_021823085.1). Taxonomy (GTDB): domain Archaea; phylum Thermoplasmatota; class Thermoplasmata; order Lutacidiplasmatales; family UBA184; genus Lutacidiplasma. Next base: position 955 of record JAKAPG010000169.1, read on the forward strand.
CGCCCCGCAGCCGCAGCACGGTGGGATGGAACTGGATGAACTCCATGTCCGCGAGGAGCGCCCCGGCGCGGAAGGCGACGGCGAGCCCTTCACCGGTCGTGATCGAAGGGTTCGAGCTGTTCCGGTAGAGGCCCCCGGCCCCGCCCGTGGCCAGAATCACCGGTCGAGGGCCCGTCTCCTCGACCTCGTCCCCATCCGGGCGAGAGAGGATCGCCGTGGGCGCTTCCCTCCCGCGGCCCCGGACCAGCCGTCGGAGGACCGTTCGCTCTCGGACATCGATCCCGGCTTCACCGACCCTCTCTCGTAACGTCTCTTCGATGCTGAGCCCGGTAGCGTCACCCCCGGCGTGGAGGACCCGGGCACGGGAGTGGGCTGCCTCACGGCCGAGAGCGACAACGCCGTTGACCGTGTCGAATCGGACTCCGAACCGGACGAGCTCGGCGACCCGACGGGGTGCGTCCTCCGTCAAGAGCTGGGCGGCCGGAAGGTCGACTAGGCCGGCCCCGGCCGCGACGGTATCCCGAAAGTGGAGAACGGGCGAGTCGTTCGGGCCGATCGCCGCGGCAATCCCTCCCTGGGCGTAGCGCGTGTTGGACTCTTCCAGGCGCGCCTTCGTGACAATGGTCGGGCGCTCGCCGAGCTCTCGGAGTCGCAACGCTACGTACAGTCCCGCGATCCCACTGCCGACGATCAACGGACCCCGGGGGGCAGGAGGCATCGCTCGCCGACCTTCCATCGGCGTATAAGCCAACGCTCCCTCACCGGATCGTCGGGGTCCGTTGTGAGCGGCACAGGCGGGGTCGGAGCCTCTCCCGAGAACGAAGGGTGGGCACGATCCGTGACCCTCGCTCCCCTTCCCTCGGCTCAGGCCGAGCTCGCCCGGCGTTGGCCGGCGATCGCCCATGCCCCGTTGCCACTGCGGGTGACCGATGTCATCGATCTTCGCCGCGGCTTCTGGCGCTGGCAAGTAGGCTCGCGGGTCTCGGCCGCGCGGCTGCCGACGGTCGAACGAGGGACTCGACTGCACCGGGCCCTCGGGGGGATCCTGGGGCCTTCGGCGGCGCTCGAGGTTCAGATCCATCGGGACGGGATCGTCGGTCAGATCGACGCGCTTACGGACGTCCCGATCGAACTGAAGACGACGTCCCAGTCGGTACCCGCGGAGGAGTTGCTGGACCGCCGACCCGACGCCGTCGCGCAGCTCGTGGCCTACTGTGCGCTCGCGGATCGTTCGCGCGGATGGCTGGGCCTCGTTGCGGGAACGGACGCCGGCCCGCTCGAGGTGAGCGTGGGGGAATTTCGAGTCGAGGGTCCATCGGATCGGCGCCAGGTCCTGGTGCACGAGGCCGGTCGTTTGCGGCGGGCGCTGACGGCGAACTCTCCGGCCTCGCTTCCCGCATGTCGGTGGTTCGGCCGAGGCTGCGAGTTCCAGCAAGAACGGCTTTGCGATTGTACCGGCGGCGAGGTCGAGGAGCGAACCCCCGTGATCGCCGGCGTGCCTCCGGCGCGAAGCGTCGAAGCGATCGCCACCGAGTGGAAGCGTGCGTGGAACGGACCTCGGACGACGGAATCGACCTCGATCTCGTCGTTCCACGAACTCGTGTATCCGAGGCTCGCCTACATGGAGGCGACGCGAGGGTCTACCGAGGGACCCCCGCGGGCGCCCATGAGCGGTCTGCGCCGTCGTTTGAGCGCCGTGCTCGCCGCCGGCCCGGTGGGAGAAGTGACGAAGCTCTTGCCGCAGGCCGTGCAGGCGCCGGACCTCATCGACGGCTGGCAGGGCGAACCGGTGCTCCTTCGTACGACCCACTCGTTCACCCGGCCCACTCCCGAGGAGATCGGCCGATCTGCCCCCCAGCACGCTCTCGAGCTCGGCTTCCGGTGCGCTGCGGTGGGCGTCCCGAACGGCCGTCTCGTCCTCGGTTGGGAACGGGCGCCGGGGAACGAGATTCCTTTCCAAGTCCTGCACTACCGTTTCGAGCCACTGGGAACGTTCTCCCGCATGTGGCGCGAGCGGGCCCGGGCGCTTGAAGAGACCCGACGTGACGGCCGGTTCGATCGCTTGGCCGCGTGCCCGGCGTGGCGCGCGCGCTCGTGTCCCTATCAACCCGGGTGCGGCTGCCCCGGATCCCGGGTCTCACGGTAGATCGTGGCCGAGGATACCTCGTGGAACCCGGTCGACCGATAGAGCGCTCGCGCGGGCTCGTTCTCGCTCGTCACCCAGAGCCGGACCGCCGGGTAGCCGAGCGCGGAGAGGGCCCGGAAGCCCCAGCGAACAAGGTAGCGGCCAAGGCCCTTGCGCCGGTGACTGGGCTCGACCATGACGTCCAGGTAGACGGCCAGCCGAGGGCTTTGTTCCGAGGTGAGGAGGGCTCCCTCGAGCTCTCCGGTCGTGGCATCGACCACCGCCGTCGATGCTTCGTCAAGAAAGCGGCCCATCCGGCCCTCGATGAGCTCGTCCATCATGCGAGCGTACTCCTTCCGATCGCTCCCGATCAGCTGGGCGTCGATCGTGCCGTAGAAGGCCCGAAAGTCGAGCTCGACGAGGGCGTCGCGCGGGATGGTCCGGATCGGGTACAGGCGTACCCCCTTGGGGGCTCCTCGGATGGGAGCCGCATCTTCCGGGACGATGGTCCTCTCCAAGGCCCGCCGTTCCAGCATCGTTTGGCGCGGAGGATGATTCAAGGCTCGCGAGAGCTCGCGTTCCTCGGTCGGGTCGAGTCCGGTGAATCCGGCATCGAGGGATTCGACCTCCGAGGGGAGGTCCTTGCGGATCGCATCGAGGAGGCGGGTCGCCCGGCGAACAGCGCCGGGTCCCGGTTCGACGTGGACGTGTCCGAACGCGGCTCGAGGCCGGATCGAGTAGAAGCCAAGCCCCGAGGTCTCCGCGTTGGGGCCGGTCAGGTACCAGCCCTTCGTCCGGCCCTTGACAAGGTCGTCGGTCGACTCCTCGATCCAGGAGGACGGTGGGGACTCGCCGCGCTCGAGCAGTTGGCCCCGGATAGCGTGGACGAGCTCCTCGATGAGGTCCCGGCGGGCCTCGGTCGTCGGGCGCAAGGTCTCCATGGAAGGCCGCCGGACTATGGCGATGCG
>JAKAPG010000170.1 GCA_021823085.1 Thermoplasmata archaeon
GACGGGCAGGGAGATGGCCCACTGGTTGTTGGCGCACAGGAACACGACGGGGAGGCCGTCCACTCCCGCGAAGTTCAGGCCCGCGTGGAAATCGTTCGCGCTCGTGGCACCGTCGCCGAAGAACGCGAGGGCCACCCCAGGAGCCTTGCGCAGTCGCAAGGCTCGAGCTGTGCCGACGGCGTGAACGATCTGAGTGCCAATGACGCTCGACATGGAGACGTGGTTGACCTCGCGCGCGCTCGGGTGGCAAGGCATCTGACGGCCCTTCGACGGATCGCGCGACGTGGCGAAGAGGTGCTGAACGTAGAGGGCAAGCGGGTGCCCGCGGATGAGCGCGATCAGCTGCTCGCGCAACCCCGGAAATATCCAGTCGTCCTTCTGCGTCGAGAGGCCCGCGCCGACGTTGACGGCCTCGTGCCCGGTGCTCGCCCCGTAGAACCCGACCCGACCCTGGCGCTGGAGGGCCTGCATCCGGGCGTCGAGGGTCCGAGCCAGCACCATCCAACCGTAGGCCGATACGAGCGTCTCACGGGCTCCCGCACCGAGCCGGTTGTGGACCTGCGCAACGGTGTAGGGCAGCGGAACGAGGGGCGCAACCGGTTCCGTCATGCCAAGTCCGCGAAGAGGCGGTGCGGGTCCTCGAGCGTGGCTTTGACGACCGCGAGGAACTTCGCGGCCACGATGCCGTCGAGGACCCGGTGATCAACCGAGACCGAGAGATTCATGAGCTCGGCCGGGCCGATCGATCCGTCGGGGCGGTACACCGGTCGTCGCGCGATCTTGTGGACCCCGAGGATCCCGACCTGAGGGTAGTTGAGGATCGGGGTAGCGAGCACGCCGCCGAGCGCTCCGAGGCTGGTGATCGTGAACGTCGAGCCGACGAGCTCTTCGCGTGTGAGCTTCCCCTCCCGGCCCCGCTCGGCGAGGGTCTGGATCTCGCGCGCGAGCTGCTGGATGCTCTTCGTGTCCGCGTTCTTTACCACGGGCACGAGAAGACCGTCCGGAGCGGCGGTAGCGATACCGATGTGGTAGGCGCTGTGCACGACGAGCTCCTGGCGCTCGTCGTCCATCGTGGCGTTGAGCCCCGGCTGCTCCCGGAGTCCGGCGATGACCGCCTTCACGATGAACGGCAAGTAGCTCAGCTTGGCTCCGGCCTTCTCGACGTGGGGGGACATTCGGTCCCGGATCCGGACCAACTCGGTCACGTCGATCTCCTCAACGTACGTGAAGTGGGCGGCTTTGTGGACGGACTCCGCCATGTGCTCCGAGATCACCCGACGCACCCCTCGGATCGGAACCTTAGTGATCTGGTCCGCCCCGGAGGCTCGCAGGGTCGGAGCCGGCGCAGAGATCGAAGGAGCGGATGATTCCGGGCCGGGCGCGGTGGAAGGGGGGGTCGCGGTCGTAGCCCCGGTGGAGGACGCCAGGTCCGACTCGACGATCCGTCCACCGGGTCCCGATCCATGAATCGTGGAGAGGTCGATGCCCATCTCCGCCGCCTTGCGGCGCAGGTTCGGGGACGCGAGCACACGGGCTTTCGTTGCCGTCGCCGCGGCGGGGAGCGGGGGAGAGGGGACAGAGCTTGGGATCGAGGAGGCCTTCACCGGCGTCGCCGGCAGGGGGCTCGGCCCCGCGGGGCTTGAGGTGGTTCCTGCGCCACCGACGGGTTCGATCGTGACCAGGAGTCCGCCGACCTTGACCTTCTCGCCGACCTGGGCGTGGAGCCGGACGATCGTACCCGACTTCGGGGACGGTATCTCGACGTTCGCCTTATCCGTCAGGACACTGACGAGCGGGGCGTCCTCCTGAATCGCGTCGCCCTCCTTCACAAACCAATGGACGACCTCGCCCTCGGCAACGCCTTCCCCGATGTCCGGGAGACGGAATTCGAACGACATCGTTCTCCGATCACCCTTCGCGCATCGCGGCGCGCGCTGCGGCCCCGATCCGGGCGGCGTTGGGAAGATAGAGGTTCTCGAGCGCATACGGGAACGGTGTGTCGTAGCCCGTTACGCGGATTATCGGCGCCTTGAGCGAGTAGAACGCCTTCTCGGCGAGGATGGCGCTCAGTTCGGCCCCGAAGCCGCAGAACCTCGCCGCCTCGTGCACTACGAGGGCGCGTCCGGTCTTCTCGACACTGGCGATCACCGCCTCTTCGTCGAGCGGGACCAGCGTCCTCAGATCGATGACCTCCGCGGAGATGCCGTCCTGGGCGAGCGTCTCGGCGGCCTCGGTCGCCTGGGGGACCATGGCACCGTAGGTGAAGATCGAGAGTTGCTCTCCCTCGCGGACAGTGCGGGCCTTCCCGAACGGGACCCGGTAGTCGCCGTCGGGGACCTCGCCCGAGGCCGCCCGGTAGATACGTTTGGGCTCGAGGAACATCACCGGGTCCTCGTCATGGATCGCGGTGAGGAGCAGGCCTTTCGCGTCCGCCGGCGTGGACGGGATCACGACCTTCAGTCCGGCCGTGTGGCAGAAGTACGCCTCGGTGCTCTGCGAGTGGTAGAGCCCACCCTTGATGCCACCGCCGTACGGCGCGCGGATCACGACGTGGCAGGGGTACTGGCCCCCGGAGCGGAACCGGAACTTCGCGAGCTCGCTGACGATCTGGTCGAAGGCCGGGTAGATGAAATCGAGGAACTGGATTTCGGCGACCGGCTTGAGGCCGTAGAGCGCCATCCCGATGGCCGTGCCGACGATCCCGGTCTCGGAGAGGGGGGTGTCGATGACCCGATCGGGCCCGTACTCCTTGATCAGGCCGTCGGTCGCCCGGAAGACGCCGCCGTCTACGCCAACGTCCTCTCCGAGAACGAGCACGTCGGGATCCTGTTTCATCGCCTCGAAGAGCCCTCGGTTGACCGCCTGCACGAGCGTCATTTCGCTCATGGCCGGATCACCCCCTCGCGGAGGAGGCGCTCGAACTCGACGCGTTCGTCCTCGAGTTGGGGAGTCCGCTTGGCGAACGTATCATCGAAGAGCGAGTCGGGATCGACGGCCGGGGCCGCTTCGGCGCCCTCGACGGACTCGGCGATCTCGCGCTTGACCGCCTCGCGGATCTGAGTGTCGACAATCTCCGTAAGGACGCCCGCCTTGAGAAGTTCCTCTCGAAGGCGGACCACCGGGTCTTTGCGCTTCCACTCGGCCTCGTTGGCTTCCGTGCGGTAGCGACGAGGGTCGTCGGACGTCGAGTGGGGCCCGAATCGATAGACCTGAGCTTCGATCAATGTGGGACCCTCGCCCGCGAGAGCGTGTTCCCGGGCCGTCGAGACCGCATCGAAGACGGCGTGCACGTCGGTCCCATCGACCACGACGCCGGAGAATCCGTACGCCTCGGCCTTCTGCGCCAACGTCGCGCTGCGTGTCTGCTTCTCTCGGGGAAGCGAGATCGCCCACTGATTGTTTTGGCAGAAGAATATCGTCGGGGTGCGGTACACCCCGGCGAAGTTCATCCCGGCGTGGAAGTCGTTGGAGCTGGTCGCCCCGTCCCCGAAGAACGTGACGGTCACACTCGGTATTCGCCTCCGTTGCATCGCCATCGCAGCTCCGACGGCCTGGGTAATCTGCGTCCCGATCGGGCTCGACGCCACGACGAAATTGCGGTCACGGTAGCCGTAGTGGTTCGGCATCTGTCGGCCCTTGAGCCGATCGGCGGAATTCCCGACGAACTGGTCCATCAGCGTGCGGAAGGGAACGCCCCTCCACAGGGCGAGCCCCAGCTCTCGGTAGGCGGGGAACAGCCAGTCGTCGTCAGTCAACGCGGCCGCGCAGCCGATCTGGGCGGCCTCCTGGCCCGAGGCGGGCACGTAGAAGCCAATGCGGCCCTGACGCTGCAGCGAGAGGCAGCGTTCGTCGACCGAGCGCGCGAGCACCATCGTCCGGTACACGGAGACGAGGCGGTCCGCACCGAGTTCGTGGCGCACGCGGGAGAGCTCCTGAGATGCCGGCCCCGCTGCCTTCGCCATGGGAACTCCGAACCGCAGGTTCCGACCGGGATTATTCGATATAACAT
>JAKAPG010000171.1 GCA_021823085.1 Thermoplasmata archaeon
CGCGGCCGCGGCGAGGTGAACGACGGCGGCGGTCAGGAACCAGCGGGCGGGGGTCCCAAGGGACACGCCAATGCGAACGCTCCGAAGTGTTTACAGTTGACCCAGCGTTACATCCCTTTCGCCCCGGATCGACCCTCGTCGGGTCGAACGTTGCGTGTCCCGCGCGTGATGACCAGCCCACCGCCGACCGATCCGGCTCGGCCCCGGACCGTGCGGGTAATCACTTCCCCGCTCCTCCTGAGCCGGGGGTCGCACGATGCGAAAGCGGACGGACGAGCGTGCGTGGGACCGTCAGTCCACCCAGCCCCGGAAACGAAAAGTCCGGGTGCGATACCGCCACATTCGAAGAGGTCGCCTCAAGAAAATCGAATCCCGTACTCCCATCGATTCGTCGCGGCCGTCTGCCTAAGAGCTGTGGTCGGGCCCGCGCCGTCGGGCCGCACCCGAACGACCCGCGGGAGGTGCCTCGAGCGGAGCGGAGGAGTCGTCCGGCCACTGCTCGAGGAGCTTCTTCTCCACGATCGCCAGAGCTTCCGATAGGCTCGAAGGAGCCATGCCGAAGCGGTCGGCGAGAGAGGTGAGGGTGATCTTCCGCGGCACCTCGAAGTAGCCGAGGCGTATCGCCCGACGCAAAAGCTCGGCTTGGCGGGGGGTCAGAGGCCCGGGAGGCCGGGAGGGGTCCGAGTGCCGGACCGATTCCAGCGTGACGGAGGGGACATGATCTCGCAGGCGCCGCAAAAGCAGCCGGACCTTCGACTCGGACGCGACGACGACCCAGGCCGCATTGCCGGCCTGGATCGTGAACGGGAACCGACGCATGAGGCGGAGCTCGCGGAAGATGGGGATGAACTCCGACGGTCGATGCATGACCCTGAGATGCGTCTCGAGCGGTCCCCCCTCGAGTTCCTCCACCTCGAACACGTTGGGAAGGCGGCGGACCTCCTCCGCCCAAACGCCCGGCTCGGGGGAGTGGAGCCGGAGTTCGGTCAGACTTTGCCCCCGATCGACGTCGAGCCGGCTGAGCACATCGATGCGGAGCTCCGGGTTCTCGCGCGAGAAACGCGCGACCCACGCGGAGTCGGGAAGAGGGACGCGAAGCCGGCAAACGTTGACGAGTTCCTTGGTCGCTCGCACACCGGCTGAAGACGATCCGGTGGGACCCGGATTCCCGGTCTCGGCAGGGCGAGACGAACGGGGCACGAGCGGTCGAGGGTCCCCGGCTTGGATATCCGTTTCGAGCGGCCCGAGGGGGGCTAAGGGCGACCGGCGTCCCGGATTCAGCCGAACCCGTTAGGCAGTCCGCTTACCGTCCACCGGGGGAATGTCCCCTACGAACCCCACGGAGAGAGAGGACGATGATCGCAACGGAACCGCAGGATCCCCTGGATGAGCTGGAGCACGAGAACGAAGTCGCGGTGAGGCTCGTGGAACGATTGGGCGAATTCGCCCTCTCGCTGAACGAGGGAAAGACCGTCTCTCCCGGAGAGATCGCCGAGGGTCTGCGACTCTGGGAGCAGTACCGCCATCTCCACGCCCATCGGTTCGACGATGTCCTGCTGCCCGAAGCGCGCCAAGTGGCGATGAGCACCTGTTTCCCCCATCTCGATGCGGTCGTCCGTGACCACGGGGAGATCGACCATCGTGTCGATCGCTCGAAGGCCGCTCTCCAAGCGTACTCCCAAGGAGAACCGGATGGTGCGCAACGCCTGGCGACGGAGCTGGACTCACTAACGCAGGCCGGCTACGTCGGAATGCGCTACGAGGGGGACTACCCTCTTTCGTGTCTAAGGACCGCGCTCACGGAGGACGGGTCCCATAGGGTCGGGCTCGAATTCAGCGGGACGAGTACCGAGGTCACGGACCTCGAGCACCACATCGTCCACTACCTGGAACAGACGCCCAGCCAGCCCGACCGAAGGTTCCCGATCCACTGCCAGGGCCCGGGCTGTTCCTCGACGAGCTCCGCCGAGGAGTATCCGGCGGACCGTGGGTATTTCGGAATTCGGCCCCCCACTGGGTGGAAGGCGGTCCCCCATGCGCCCCGGTCGGTGGGCAGTGAGAAGGTTGTCGTCGACATCGACTTCTTCTGCCCGGAGCACGCGGCGGGCGGCGCGAACTCCGTCGTCGTTCCGAGCCGTACCCCTACGACCAAGCTTCCGATGGTCCCGGCCGGGCGGTCGGACGCACACGAGCGCGCCGGCTCGTGCTGCGACCCCGTTCCGGAAAATCTCGCATGAGCGGGGCCCTCCCCGTTCTGCTTCCGCCGGCGCGGCCGACGATGGCGGTCCCCTCCCAGGACGGGTTGAGGCTGATCTTCGCCGGTGTGGCCTACCTCCTCGCGATCTGTCTCCTCCAACTGATCTCGGTATCGGGCTCCCTGGGATTCGGAGCGACTGCCCTTCCGAACAACGCGATGGAAGTCCGAGACGTGGTGGCCCTGTTCGGATGGGTGGGGTTCCTGATCAGCGGGGTCAGCGTGATCATCATTCCCAACCATCTTCGGGTCCGGGTCCGCCCGTCGTACCTGCCGAGACTTCACCTGGTGGTGGCCAACGTCGGTCTCGTCGGATTCTTCGCGTCGGCGCTCGTCGCGCCGGGATCCCTCGCATCGGACGCCTTCCTCGCGATCATCTCGCTCTCCTTCCTCGCCTTCGGCGTCGGGATCTGCGCCACGGTCCTGCCGTTCCTCCGCCTCCGGAGTTCCCTCACGAGCGAGCTAGGGAGGACCGAGCGGATGGCCGGGCGCGGGGCCGAGCCCTGAGCGCCGGCCCTGCGCCGACCGCCAAGACCGGTTCGATCCGGTATGAGCTTCTCACCGACTCTGGAGCACAGAGGGGTCGTTCACGGGCGCGCCTTCGCGGAGATTGCACCCGGCAATCCGGTCCATGCCGCTGCTCGCTGGGCCGGGGTCGGGTAGAGCGGGCGCTCGTGAGGGCACCTCTCGCAATCGCAGACCCGCATGCGACCCTGGTGGCGGAAGTTGTGAACTCCCTCGTCCCACGGGGAGCAGGCTACGCAGATGCAGGACCGGCAGTCGTGCGGCATACCCCCTCGGATCCGGCAGGGCGCACGCTCACGTCAGGCTTCAACCGAACGGTCTAGGCGTGCCACCGCAAGTGGGCCGACATCGAGCCGAGCGGTTCGCGCATGCCCCGCGAAACACGAAGCGTCCCTCTCACGGGTTCCGCTCCGCGGGAAGGGATGGCGTGGTGGCGCTACGCGAGGGAAGCCCCGCGGACGGACCTCCGGGCAGGACCAGGGCTTGTGCGACCCCGTAGAATCCCGTGGTGACGATGAAGGCGACCGCCATCGAGAACGAGTCCGCGTTGTTGGAGAAGCCCGAGAGGACGAACTCTACTCCGGAGGCAGAGGCCCACACGATGGAAAGGAGGCCCAAGATCACTATCCACCGCAGGCTCGTCCGCACGCCGGGCCGGAACGCGACGACCACCACCACGATCCCGAGGATCACCAGCACGACGGCCAGCGCGTAGTGGCTGGTGAGCACCGGGTCGCCCGGGTAGCTCAACGCCGTTCCGAGGTTGTCCGTCGGGGGAAATGTCCCGAACAGGTTTACCCAGATCCCCAGAACAAATTGCAGCGAGAGCAGGATCACGACGGCCCGGAGAAGCATCGTGAGCGGACGGGCCGTGGCCCTCGTTCCGTCGCCGGGATTTCTCGCCACCGTGGTCATACTGCGATGACCTCTTGGCGTGCCCGCTGGCCCAACTCTTGACCGCGGCGGGACACTCGAGATCCGTGCATGCGCCTCCTCTTCCCGGTCCTAGCTCGGGCTTTTAGGAGTGGGACGTACGGACCGGTAGCAATCCACGAACTCTCGGGCCATCCGTTCCGCCGACGCGTGTTCCCGGACCCAGTCGCGTCCTCGGATCGCGAAGGATCGGGCGAGCGGCGGATTCCCAAGCAGCTGCGCAATCGCGCCCGCGAGGCGGTCCGCATCCCGCGGATCCACGACCAGACCGACCGAAGACCTC
>JAKAPG010000172.1 GCA_021823085.1 Thermoplasmata archaeon
GCGGTCATCTGGTTCGTAGGGCTGCCGCTCTATGGGGGCCAGGGGCTCGCGGCTGTCGCGAACGTGCCGGCGATCGTCTCGGTCCTGGTGTTCGTCTACCTGTTGGCAGTCCACAGCGACTTCGACGGAACCTGCCCCCGTGGCGCCAGCCGGGCGCCGCGGCTCAGGGGGCGTGGGAGCCTGCGGGCTCGAAGCGCAGCGAGAGCGAGTTCACGCAGTGCCGGGTGTTCTTCGCCGTGAACCCCTCCCCCTCGAAGACGTGTCCCAGGTGGGCGTCGCACCGCGCGCATCGAATCTCGGTCCGCTCTCCGTCCGGGTCGGCGAGGCGACGCACCGCGCCCGGGATCTCGTCGTCGAAGCTGGGCCACCCGCACCGGGCGTCGAACTTGTCGGCCGACCGGTAGAGCGGCGCCCCGCATCGCTTGCAGGTATAGATGCCGGCAGCCGTGTGGTGCTCGTACTCGCCCGAGAACGGAGGCTCCGTTCCCCGGTGCACGATCACTGTCTCCTCGGCTCGCGTGAGCTTACGGTACTCGGACTGGGTGGAAGCGGCCATCCCCCGAGCAGGGCTCGCCGGCGTTTAGGGTATTCCAGCGGGTGAGGCATGGGGGCGGCCCGCGCCGGGCCGCCGGGCGATGCCGTAGATGCCGACCGCGATGAGGAAGAGCCCAAGGAAGAACAACAGGCTGGGCGTCTCCAGCACCACCAAGATCCCCCCTCCCACGAGGATCGCAATCGAGAGCGGGAGGGGCCACCGGGGGCGTGGGCGGGCCGCTGCCGTGGGCAGCGGCTCCCCATGGGTTGAGCTCGTGCGGAGCGACATTCCGGCGCGATCCCCTTAGGGGATCGTGAGGTTGCCACCGCCGCCGACCTGCACGGGTCCCTGCAGGATCTGGATCAGGTTGCCGGTGTGGATCCACGTTGGCACCGCGGCCAGCGCGGCCTGCACGCTCGCGGTGAGCGGTCCGATCCCCACGGTCGCAACGACCGCGACCCCGGCCGCAACGGCGCTGACCGCGGCCAGGATCGGCGCGACCACGCTCAGGGGGGCAACGGTCGCAGAGACGCCCGCACCCGCCGCGGCCGCGGCACCGGCTCCGACACTCGCACCGACGCCGGCAGAGCCCGAGCCCGCAGCGGTCGCTCCCGCACCATGGCCGGCGGCGATCGAACCCGCGCCGGAACCGGACCCGGTCATCGAACCCGACGCCCCGGCACCGGAGCCGGCGGCTCCCGAGCCGGAGGCTCCCGTACCGGAGCCCGCGGAACCCGACCCGGTGGCCGAGCCCGATCCCGAGAGAGATGCGCTTGCGCCCCCGCTCGACCCCACGTTCGCGCACAGGGAGCCGGTCGGGGGAGGGGAGGCACCGGACGGGGGTGGGGCGGAGCTACCCGAGCTACCCCAGAGGGCGCCCGCATTGGCCGAGATCGACCCGGTGGCGGTACCGGTCGCGGTCGCGGCGGCCGGTCCGCTCGCGGTCGCCGCGCCTCCGATGGTCCCGTGCGTGCTCGCCGATAGGCTGGCTGCGTTGGTTGGGGCGGCCTTGGAGGCCGCCGGCTTCGTTTGGGCGGTCATGTTCTCGGACCGTCATGGGGGAGTTTGGGTAGATGGCGATGCGTCCCGCCTTCGCGAAAAACGGTTGGACAGGATTGAAGACCCTACGGGCGGCCCCGATCGGGACCTACGGGTGGGGGGTCCAGCATGAACTCCGGGTCGAGGGTGCGCGGCGGCCGGCGCATCACCATCACGACGACGACGATCACGACGATCAGGAACGCGATCGCGATGACCGCGTAGACGTAGAGCGGCGGGAACGGCGCGGGCGGCGTCACCGTGAATGCCGCGCGAACGACGGGCACGCCGCTCGCGAGCACCGTGCCCGACCCGCGCGAGGCGACGTAACCGTCGGCACGGAGGCGAAAGGAGTAGGTCCCGTAGGGCTCGGAGATCGTGACGGAGCTCTGGTTCGTGCGGTACGTGACCCCCCCGATCGCGACCGTCCAGTTCGTCCCGGCCGGCAGGCCGGTCTCGTTGAAGGTGATCTCGGGTCCGTAAGGTGCGTAATCCCCGCCGACCTGGATCCCGTTCTCGTAGGCACCGGCCGTCGCGGGTCGGGTCCCGCACGGGGCTCCCGGCGCCTGGTCGGTTCCGCACCCGAGCGGGTAGATGTTGGACCAATCGCTGTAGTAGAACCGGGCGACGTACGGGATCGTCGTCCGGTTGTTCGGGCTCGTCGCCGTGCCGGTCCCGTAGTTCCAGAAGTAGTTGCCCCCCTGGGTTGCGATTCCCGGTCCCAGGACGTTGCCGCTGAGCTCGAATCCGTTGATCGTGTCGGAGACCTGCGACGCGGGTTGAGGAGTGGCGTTCCACGTGTTTCCAACCACGTTGGCCGCGGTGTTGTAGTACCAGCCGTTCCCGCTCTCGTTGTTCGCGCATCCCCCGAGGGATTGGGGAAGGCAGTCCGCGACGTTCGGCCAGTTGTACGGCAGGAGAACGACGGGGTTGTCGACGCTGAAGTTGTTGTTGTAGATCAGATCCCCGCTCTCCCCTTCGCCTACGCCCGCGTACTGGTTGCCCGGGAGCGGGACCCCCGGGGGATTCTCGAACGTGTTGCCCCAGACGACGTTGCCGTGGCCCCCGTAGAGCACCAGCTCGTCCGGCGGGACCGGGTTTAGACCCGTGTTCGGGATCGTCGTCGTGCCGACGAACGTGTTCGACATGATGAGGTCGTTCGTGGAGTTCCACACGAACACCTCGGCCTGCGGCACTGGGTTCTGGGACGCCGGGACCGTGATGTAGAAAGCGATCTCGGTCCACAACGGCCAGCCCTGGATGTCGGAGCTGTGAGCGAGGGTCACATGGGAAGTATCGAAGAGCTCGACGCCGAGGTCGAGGCTCTCCCCGCTCACCGTGCCCACGGAGAACGCGGGGAGGTTGGCGAGATCGACGTAGGCGTTCGTGTTCGAGATGAGGACGCCGGTGAACGACGCGAAGAGGTAGTCGTTCGCGCTCTGAAAGCGCGGGCTCAACTGGCCGGCCGGGATGCCCCCGTAACCGGTCGTGGGGTTGTTGGCGATCCGGTACGGGTTCTCGAGAGTTCCGTTGCCTGCGGTCGAGATGCCGGCCAGCTCGGAGTCGTCGAACGCCCATAACGGAGTGTAGACTCCCATGAGAGCGTTGTACGTCAGCGTCAGGGAGAGCGTCGTGGACCCCGCGGCCGGTACGACGAGAGTGGCGTTCGCGGGGACGTAATCGGCGAGCATCGCCGTCACGGAGTAGGTGCCGGGCATCAGGTACCAGTCGGCCACGTCCGGGGCCCACTGGAGTCCCTCGCCGGCGAAGGCCGCGTTCTCGAAGAAGACGAAGACGTACGGAGTCGCGGTCATCGGGACCGGGGATCCCGTCACGGTGATCGCGTTCGCAACCTGCACCGATCCCGGTGCTACCCCGGGCTCCCCGGTGTAGTTCCAGAGACCGTGCTCGATGAGGGGTCCGCCCGTAAGGTAGGCGGTGGTGCCGACGTAGTTCACGGCGATGCCGACCGTCTGCTCGCCGGTCTGGCTGCCGTAGTTGACGGCGGCGGGCACGCTCGCGTAGGTGAAATGAGTGGGCGTGCAGTACGGGGCCTGCGTGCAGTACTCGAGCCGCATCGTCGCGTTCGCCCCGAGCATGAGCGTGTTCGACCCGTCGTCCGCCCCGAGGAACGCATCGAACTCGTAGCCTTCGTTCACGAAGTGCGTCTCGGTGGCGCTCGCCTGGAACTCGGGGGGTGCGAGGGCGATCGGCGCTCCGGCGCGAGGCTGCGAGGCGAACACGAGGTAGTCGTAGCTGCCGTCGGTGACGTTGACGGTCGAGGAGCGGATGCTGTAGTTGTACCACAGGACCTGATCCCCGGCCGAGTCCACCGACGTGTTCACGTACAGCGTCACGGTGAACGGAGGCGGGACGTGATAGTACGGGGAGAAGGCGACCCAGA
>JAKAPG010000173.1 GCA_021823085.1 Thermoplasmata archaeon
GATCTTGCCTCGGGCCGAGTGGTCCTGCTGGTCCAGAACGCGATTCACGCCGGAGAGATGGACGGAAAGGACGCGTGCCTCGCACTCCTTCGGGATCTTCTCCACGATCCGCTGAAGTCGAGGCTCCTCGAGCACGTCGTCCTCGTCTTCATCCCGGTCTACAACGTCGACGGCCACGAGCGCCGCTCGCCCTTCCACCGAATCAACCAGAACGGGCCCGAGCTCGCGGGGTGGCGTGCGAACGCGACGAACCTCAACCTGAACCGCGATTACCTCAAGGCCGAGGCACCCGAGACACGGGCCTTTCTTCGGATGTTCCACCGATGGATGCCGGACTTCTTCATCGACAACCACGTCACCGACGGCACGGACTTCCAGTATGACGTCACATTCGCCCTCGACGGCACCCCCGACGTCTTTCCAGAGACCTCCGAGTGGATCCGCGAGGTGGTCACGCCCGATCTGGTGCGCATGGTCGAGGCAAGCGGGCACCCGACCTTCCCCAGTCAGGTCTTCCTCAACGACGAGCGCGATCCCTCCCAGGGATTGGCTTTCCAGGAGAACCCGCCGAGGTTCTCCACGGGCCAGATGATCCTGGAGAACCGCTCCGGCCTCCTGGTGGAACTCCACATGCGCAAGGAGTACCGGACCCGGGTCGCGGCTGACGGCGAGCTCATGCTCGCGGTGCTCCGGGTGTTGAACCGGGATGCGGCCCGCCTGATCGATATGAACGCGGGCGCCGACCGCGCCGCCGCGGAGCTCGGGACGGAGCGCGGGCGGGCCGTTCCGTTCCCTCTCGTCATCGGAGAGCGCGACGGGACGGTTCCCGTGGCGTTTCGCGGGGTCGAATTCACTCGGGTCCCGAGCGAGATCTCCGGAACGATGGCGATCCGGTACGGCCCGCAGCCGTGGAACGCGGTCCTTCCGATGGGGGTCGGTGGGAAGGCGGTGGTGTCGGTCCGTCCACCGGCCGGATACATCATCCCTCCGCAGTGGAGGAACGTCATCGAGGTGCTGGAGGCGCACGGCGTGGCCCTCGCCCGCACGACCTCCGCCTGGGAAGGCAGCGTCGAGCGCTACCGCTGTTCTGGGATGCAGCGGCCCGGCCTCCCGTTCGAAGGGCGGTACCCGATCCTTCGGGGCAGCCGGGTCGAGCCGGGATTCGGTCACTTCGGCGACTGTGTGCTCACGACCGAGAGGCTCGGCTTTCCCGCGGGATCCGCCGTGGTCACCCTGGACCAGCGACTCTCCAAGGTCGCGATCCATTGGCTGGAGCCGGAAGCGCCCGACTCCGCCCTGCGTTGGGGGTTCTTCGACCCGATTTTTGAGCAGAAGGAAGCCGGAGAGGCGTACGTCGTAGAGGAACTCGCCCGGAAGGAGATGGAGAAGGACCCCGCTCTCCGGGCGGAGTTCACGCGTCGCCTCCAGGAGGATCCGGCCTTTGCCGGAAGCCCGGCGGCGCGGCTCGCCTTCTTCTACGATCGTTCGCCTTGGGCCGCCGCGCAGCGGATCGGCGACTACCCGGTCGGGCGTCTGAGGTCGGCCGACGGGCTGCCGCTGAGCTGAGGAGGGGGGCGGCCGAGCTCGGAGGCTCCGAGGGGCCCTTCCGGCCTGTCGTCCACGAACTTCTCAAGCTCGGCGGTCCACGACGTAGAGGAGCCGGATCGGAAAGTCTCCCTCGCCTTCGCTCCGTTCGACCCGCTGGACGGGTGCGAACAGGCCTTCGGCTAGCCGGTCCGCGTATTCGGCAGAGAAGTAGTGCATCGTAACTCCGTGCGGCGCCGGGTCGAACGTGTCCGCATCGACCTTCGCCCCGCGTCCATACCACGGATCGGACGTGGAGCGGGCCGAGTAAAGATGAAGCCCGCGGTCCCTGAGAACGCGGTGAATCGCTGCGAAAAGTTCCCGATGCTCTTCCTCGGTGTAGTCCATGTTGAAGAGCATGTTCGAGTAGACCGCGTCCACGCTCCGGGGGGGAGACCGTTGAAGGAACTCGAGCGCGTCGGCTTCGACGAACTCGCACGGGGGACCGGCCCGCCCGGAGGTCGTCGAGGACGGGTCCCTCACTCCGGTGAGGTCGACCCCACTCACGCGGAAGCCTTGGGCAGCGAGGAACCTCGCGTCCCGGGCGTAGCCGCACCCGAGTTCGACGATGTCCCGGATGTTCCTTTCTGCGCGCAGAAGGGGGGCGCACCAGGCGGCGAAGTCGCTTTCGCGCTCGCCAAAGAAGGCCGGGTCCTCCTCGTATCGGGCACGCCAGAACTCCTTCTGCCGTTTCCTGCGTTCCTCCCGGGAGAGGTTCGGCTCGACCCGGTTCATCGCGGTTTCCATGGAGCCGTTTCCCAAAAGCGTGACCCCGCCATCCGAGCTGCACGGAGACCGCCGAGCGCCGTACGACGTGCTCGGGCTCGGATCCCGAGGGGAGGCTTTGCATCCGGCGCGGGCGGTTCGCTCCCTCGGGAGCGGTCCGTCCGCCGGGCCTTGCCCGATCACCGAGTTCGCAACATCGGCCATTCGACGCAGCACGCCATTCGGCTCATGTCGTGACCGAAGGATTCCGCCGCGACCTTGAGCGCCTCGGAGAACGGGGGGAACGGGGGAACCGTATCGACGACATCGTCGACCGGGAACCGCCCGCGGATCGCGCACGTTGCGGCGTGGACCGGGTCGGCGGCCAAGGGGCGACGATGTGTACGCCCGCGAGCGTGCGGGTCTTGGCGTCGGCGACCATCTTCCGGACCCTTCGAAGCTTCGGAACCATTCGGTCCTTGTGGGCGATCGTCTCGGGGAAGTCGCGACGAACTGCCTCCGGCAGATTGCAGGCGAATAGGGGACTCGGCCGCCAGAAGTACTCGTTCCCCGCCTCGAGGAGGATTTTCGGCGGGATGCAGCCGACGTTCGCGCCCGTTCCTCCGATAGGAAGGTCGGCGTTGACCACCGCCGACGTGCGACCCAGCTTATCGGCTCGAATCGCGGCCGCGAAGGCCGCCGCCCCTCCACCGAGGATCACCGGGTCGTAGCTCGAGTCTCTCTCGCCATCGCTCGGAGAGGGGTGAACCGAGGTAGATTCCGGAACGAGCCGAAGGCAGAGCACCCTGCCCTTTCCCCGGCAACTTCCTCGTTGGGAAGAGACCGCGGCCCGAACCGGATCGGTCGGAGCCGACGACACCGCAAGGGTCTAAAGGAAAGCAGCTTTCCTATGGCTGGTTGCGGGCCCGATGAAATCGGCCCGGGCCGTGGAGACCGAGATGGACCGAAGCGCGCGTCGCCGGTCGATGGGAAGGGAGCTATCGTGCATGATCGAGACCGACGGGAAGGAGTACTGCGTCGATCCCGCGGGCGGGGTGGTCGGAGTACTCGGAAAAGCGTGGAGTCTCCCCCTCATCGGCGTGCTTGGGAATCGACCCGTCAGCCGGTTCAATGAGCTGCAAGATGCCGTCGGTGGTATCGGGACCAAGGTCCTCGCCCAACGCCTGAGCGAACTCTCCGAGCTCGGCCTGATCTCGCGGACGGTCTACCCGCAAGTTCCCGTCCGCGTCGAGTACAGCCTGACACCGGCCGGATCCAGTCTTCGTCGAGCGCTGGTCCCGCTGCTGGCCTGGGCCACCCAGCATCCTCCCCCGCCCGGTGGCCGTGCCGGCGGCAGGGCGTTCGGAGCCACTCCCCCATCTCGGTCGGATCGCGCCGGACCACCGTGAGAACGTACTCCGAGCTGGTTCGCGGGAACCGCCGCGCGAGGTCTCGCAGGGCCTTCCGTGTTCCCTTCATGAGCGTCGACTTCATTGGGAGGTCGATCCCGTGGCGGGCATCCGGCGATTCGGACTGCGGGCCCGAGCCGATGGGTGGGGGTCCGACCCTGGGGGGAGCCCGGACCTTCAGCGCTTTCCCGGCGGCCAGCCTAGGCCCCCCTCGATCCGAGCCGTGAAGTCGAGGACCAGTCGATCGAACTCGTGGGTCGCCGAAAGGCTGGGAGT
>JAKAPG010000174.1 GCA_021823085.1 Thermoplasmata archaeon
GTAGCAGTACCTCCGACATTACGGTCTACCTGAACACCTTCCTCGGCAACAACGTGGCCGGAAGCACCTACTATCCGCTCAACGCCCAGGCGGCCTCCGCGAGCGCGACCGACCAGTTCTATCTGGCCGGTCCCTCGAGTTCTCGGTCGTTCGGGAACTTCTGGTCGGACGACCACACGCCGATCGGTGGGGCCATCCCGCCGTACCCGATCCCGAACCCCGCGGCGCCGGGCGGGGTCACGTACGATTGGTACCCCTTGGCGACCGCCGTGGGCGCGAGCTACAGCGTGACGTTCATGGAGACGGGCCTCTCCTCGGGGATGTCGTGGTCGGCCACGCTTGACGGCGTACTCGAGACGTCGAGCAGCTCGACGATCACCTTCACCGTCCCCGCAGGAACCTACGCCTTCCTCGTCCCGGGGATCTCGGGCTACACGGTCTTCCCGAACAGCGGAACGATCATGGTGAGCGCGAACTACGTGATCCCCGTGACGTTCTCGGGCGTCTCCTACTCCGTGGCGATCGCCGAGGGCGGGCTCCCCGCCGGAACGACGTGGTCGGTGACGCTCGGAGGGACGACGATCACGACGAACCAGACGACGGCGACGTTCATGGTCCCGAACGGGACCTACACCTACCTCGTCTCGAACGTGACCGGCTATACGATCAGCACCGGGCACTCCGGCAGCGTGACCGTGGCGGGTTCCGGGGCCATCCAGACGGTCGGTTTCGTGAAGATCCCCAGCCCGCCTCCGCCCCCGGCGCCATCGACGGCTCTCTTCGGCCTGTCGCTCTCCGCGAGCTACGCGCTCCTGGCCGGGCTGGTGATCGTCGCGATCGTCGTCGGCGTGCTGGCCGGCTTCTACGGGGGCCGGGCCACCAAGAAACCGTAGGCCAAGAACGGCGAGGCAGCGTCTCCCGGGCGGGCCGCAGGGTCCGCCCACCCTCCGTCAAACGGGTTTGGCCATCCAGGGGCCATCCCGGACGTAGCCGTGGCGCGCGTAGTACGGACGGGTGCCGACCGCGCTGATGACCCGGATGCGCCCGTGGCCCGCGGCCCGGGCGATCTCTTCCGCTCTATCCAGGAGCGACGCTCCCAGCCCCCGGTGCTGGAAGCGCGCGGGACCGCTCGCCCGATCCCCGACCGCGACCTCGGCGCCGACGACCTTGAGCTCGCGGATCATCGGAGGAGCTCCCTCCGGTTCCGCGGGAAGGTTCAGGCGCAGGAATCCTGCGACGGCATCGGTGGACTCATCCTCCCACGATAGGAAGCGCTCGGAGCCTTCGCCAACCTCGTAGCTCCGTTCGACGAGGCGGAGATCGTCCGGGTCCGGCAAGGACCTTCGCCCGACCTCCCGGCACCTCAGGCACCGACAGGAGAGACCGCGGGCCTCGAGCCGGCGGAGCGCGAGCTGGCGGAGGTTGCTCGTCCGCACTCCCGCGGCGATGAGACGGGCGGGGATGTCGCGCTGGATCCGCTGGATGCGCACCCAGGGAGGGAGACGCGCCTTGATGCGGGCCAGGAGCTCCGCCGCGGTCTCCGTGTCGTACGGGGTGTAACGACCCGCCTTCCACTCATCGAAGAGCGGAGTGCCCGGGATCACGAGCGTCGGGTAGATCTTCAGCATGTCCGGCCGGTAGTCGGGGTCGGAGAACAGTCGCTCGAAGCCCGCGAGGTCCCGATCCGGATCCATCCGGGGGAGTCCGAGCATCATGTGGTAGGCGATCTTCAGCCCCGAGGCCCGAGCGGCGGCCGTGGCCCGTGCGACATCCTCGATCCCGTGCGCGCGCCCTACCTGGGCGAGGACGCTCTCCTCGAGGCACTCGACCCCGATCTCGACCCGGGTCACCCCGGCGTCCAGGAGGAACGGCAGGAGCCGACGGTCACACCAATCCGGGCGCGTCTCGACCGTGAGACCCACCAGGCGGTGGTCCGCGGTCTCGTTGAGCGTCTGGGCTTCGGCGAGGGAGGAGGAACGGGTCCCGTTCAGGCCGTCGTAGATGCCCCGGAACACCGATTCCTGGTAGTCGCGCGGGCGCGAGGGGAACGTTCCGCCCATCACGATCACCTCGACCTTGCTCGTCGGGTGCCCGATCGCCTCCAGGGCCCGTAGACGATGCTGCGTGATCGCCCGAGAGTCCCAGTGGAACTGGGCGCCCCGCAGCGCCGACGGCTCCTCTCCCGTGTAGCTCTGCGGGCTCGCGTTCTCGACCCCGCCCGGGCAGTAGGTGCACCGCCCGTGCGGACAGCGGGCGGGAGCCGTCATCACCGCCACGACCGCGACCCCGGAGAGGGTCCGGGTCGGTTTGCGGCGGACGACGGGGGCGCCCCCGTAGCGCGGCCGCTCCTCCTCGGGCCGTGAGGCGATTCGGTCCGCGTTCGACGCAAGCCCGGCCGCGCTAGGCTCGGAGCGCTCGCGCGCGAACCTCTCGCGGTGGGGTTCCTCGGGAGGACGGAGGCCCGCCGGTCCGCCGCTCATCGGCCGAGCCAGGCACGGGTCTCGCCCGTGACGACGTAGGGGGCGCGGTGCATCTCGGGGACGGTGCGCGCCCCGCACAGGAACATGGCAACGCGCAGCTCGTAGACGAACTGCTCGAGCTCGGCCTTGGTCGCCTCGTAGCTCACCGAGGCGGCTCTCAGGATACCGGCCGCCGTCCCGGCGGCGGTGGCTCCGAGCGCAAGGGCCCGAGCGACGTCGAGTCCGCTGCGGATCCCTCCGCTCGCGATCACGGGGAGGCCCAGGGGAACCGTCTCCCGGACGGAGGCAGGCGACGGGATCCCCCAATCCCAGTAGACCTCGCCGACACGCGCTTCGCGCGTGGCGCCACGCTCCAGGGCCCGGTAGTGCTCGACCGCGGCGAACGAGGTCCCGCCCGTCCCGCTCACGTCGAAGCCGCGCACGCCCTTCGCGAGCAGGCGCTGCGCCACCGATTGGGAGATCCCGGCCCCGGTCTCCTTGGCGAGCACCGGGAACGCCTTCGCGAGGTCCCCGATCCGGTCGAGGCAGCCCTTCGCGTGCCGGTCCCCTTCGGGCTGGACCATCTCCTGGAGGAAGTTGAGGTGTACGGCGAGGACGTCGGCGCCGATGAGCTTCATCGCTCCCCGGGCCTCCTCGACACCGACCACGGGATCTCCGGGAGACTGCGCGATGATCTGGGGAGCTCCGATGTTCGCGAACGTGAGCGGGACCGGGTGGCGGGCGACGGTCGAGTAGCTCTCGGGGTACTGGCCTTTGAGGATCGCCGCCCGCTCGCTCCCGACCCCCATCGCGATCCCGACCTCCGCGGCGGCGCGAGCGAGGTTGTCGTTGATCTTGGCGGCGTCCGGGAAGCCGCCCGTCATCCCGGTGATGACCAGCGGT
The DNA here is from genome assembly GCA_021823085.1 of Thermoplasmata archaeon. Classification (GTDB taxonomy): domain Archaea; phylum Thermoplasmatota; class Thermoplasmata; order Lutacidiplasmatales; family UBA184; genus Lutacidiplasma. The sequence goes on from JAKAPG010000174.1 coordinate 3,363, forward strand.
GCCTTCAGCGTCTTTCCGAAGAGCGTGACGGTGGTGTCGATGTCGGCGAAATCGACCTCGGGCAGGGCGTTGTGCACGAGCCGGATGTCGTTCCAATAGCGGTAGCGCCCGTCGACGTCCTTTCCCAGCACGACCTTGACGTGCTCGGCCTTGCGGTGGCTCAGGTCGAGGCCGGAGGGATCCGTCCCGTTCCGATCAGGAGGAGGATTCGGGGCGGGCCCAGCTCCCATCGGTAGATCCGTCGCGCAGGGCGCGCGAGAGCGCCCCATCCGACAGTCCGCTAATAAGACCTGCGTTGACGCCAAGGCGCGCGATCGCCCGCATCGCCGCGATCTTCCCCCGAATGCCTCCGGTCGCGTCCGGTGCGCCGGGGGTCGGGCCCAACGAGCTCAGCACCTCGTCGGTCACTTCGCGGATCACGCGGCGGCGACCGGACGAGCCCGGGGCGTAGACCCCCGGGACATCGCTGACGAAGATCGTCCGATCCGGGCAGAGGCGTTCGGCGAGCTTCACGGCGATGGTGTCGGCGGAAAGGATCGAACTTCCCCAGATGCGGTCCGGCACGACGTCTCCGAACGAAACGGGAAGGAGGCCGGCGGAGAGCGCC
>JAKAPG010000175.1 GCA_021823085.1 Thermoplasmata archaeon
TTTCCGATCGAGACGACCTCGATGAGCTTCGTCGGATCGTTGTCGAGGTCGACCATGTTGCCGGCCTCCTTCGCCGCGCTGGTCCCGCTGTTCATCGCGAGCCCCACGTCGGCCCTCGCGAGCGCCGGCGCATCGTTCGAGCCGTCGCCGCTCATCGCGACCAGATGGCCGAGTCCCTTCTCCCGCTCGATGATCGTGAGCTTCGTCTCGGGCTTCGCCTCGGCGATGAACTCGTCCACCCCGCTCTCGCGGGCGATCGCCGCCGCCGTGATCCGGTTGTCGCCGGTGCACATGATCGTGCGAATCCCCATCGTCTTGAGCTCGTGGATCCGGTCGCGGATGCCGGGCTTGATCACATCCTTCAGGATGACCAGGCCCAGCACGCGCTGGCCCTGCGCCACCACGAGGGGCGTCATCCCATCCCGCGCCGCGTCCCGGGCCTTCTCCCGGAGCTCGGGAGGCATCACCGCTCCGTGCTTCTCCATCGAGTCGATCGATCCCTTGTAGACCTCGGTCCCGTCCTTCAGCGAGATCCCGCTCATCCGGCGTTCGGCGGTGAACGGCATCACGGTGTAGGTCCCGGGCTCGAGGCGCGGCGCGGTCCCGCCGCGGCGCCCGGCGAGGCGCACGATCGAGCGTCCCTCGGGGGTCGCATCGAGGCTCGAGGAGAGGAGGGCAGCGCTGAGCAGCTCCGGCTCCGCGACGCCCGGGGCCGCGTAGAACTGGGTCGCGAGCCGGTTGCCGACCGTGATCGTCCCGGTCTTGTCGAGGATGAGGACGTCGAGGTCGCCCGCGGCCTCGACCGCGGTCCCCGACTTCGCGATCACGTTCGCCTTCGCGACGCGGTTGATCCCCGAGATCCCGATCGCGGGCAAGAGAGCGCCGATCGTCGTCGGCATCAACGCGACGAAGAGGGCCAGCATCGTGGCGACGTTGATGGTGACGATGCCGGTCGCGCCGGCAAAGTCGCTGAAGGTCGTGATCACGATCAGGAGCGCGAGCGTGAGCGAGGCGAGCAGAACCCCGAGCGCAAGCTCGTTCGGGGTGCGTTCCCGGTTCGCGCCCTCCACGAGCCGGATCAATCGGTCGAGGAAGGAGTGGCCCGGGTTCGCCGTGACGCGGCAGACGACGCGGCCCTGGACGATCTTCGTGCCTCCGAGCACGCTGGTTCGGTCCCCCCCGGCCTCGCGGACCTGGGCCTGGGACTCGCCGGTCATCATCGATTCGTCGATGAGCGCGGCTCCCTCGATGACGTCCCCGTCCAGGGGAATCGTCTCGTCCGCCTCCACCAGGACCCGGTCGCCGATGCGCAGGGACTCCGCGGGCACCGTAGAGCGGGTACCGTCCGCCGCGACCTTCTGGGCGACGAGGCCGCTGCGGATCCCGCGGAGGCTTTCCGCTTGCGCCCGGCCCCGGGCCTCGGCGATCGCCTCGGAGAGGTGGGCGAACCATAGGGTCAGGAAGAGGATGACCGTGAGCGCGAAGTAGTAGACGGGGTCGTACGTGGCCGCGATGTCCGGGAACATCCGGGGATAGACCGTCACGACCGCGAGGAACACGAAGAAGACCCAGACGACGAACATGACGGGCTGGCGCACCTCCCGCCGCGGACTGAAGTAGCGGAACGAATCGCCGAGGATCCGCCCCCACTCGGCTCGGGCCGGCGCGCGTCCTTGGCCGGTGGGGGCGTGGGCGGCCTCGAGCGCGCCGATCTCCGCCTCGGACACCGGTCTACCAGCCCCCCTGGGCGAGCGGCCCGAGAGCGAGGACCGGAAGGAAGAGGAGCCCGGAGATGATGATCACGAGGAGCGCGAGATAGATCGTGAACGTCGCCGAACTCGTCTTGAGCGTGCCGGACGACTCCGGGATGTAGTCCTGCTGGGCGAAGAGCGAACCGATCGCCAGCATCGCCAGCATCGGGAAGAATCGGCCGATCAGCATGATCGCGGCTCCGATGACGTTGAAGAAGACGGTGCCGTCGTTGATCGGACCCATCGAGCTGCCGTTGTTCGCGGCCTCGCTCGTGAACTCGTAGAGGAGGATCGTGAACTGGTGGGCGTTGGCGGCGAGGCTCCCCGACAGCGGTCCCACCGCGCCGGTCGCGAATCCCCCGAGGATCGCGATGAGCATCGGGACGAGGATGATCGCCGGATGGCTGATCAGGACTGCCGCGGACCATTTCATCTGGTCCTTCCCGACCCGATTGCCGAGGTACTCCGGCGTCCGGCCGACCATGAGTCCGGCGATGAAGACGGCGACCATCGAGAAGATGAGGAGGCCGCCGAAGCCGGTCCCCACCCCTCCGGGTGTGGCTTGGGTGAACATCCCGAAGAACAGGACCATCTGAGCGCCCGGAGTGATCGCCCCCAGTGCCATGTTCTGGGCGCCCACGTTCGCGTAGATCGAGACGACTTGGAATGCGCTCGCCTCGGTCAGGGTGTACTGAGCCTGCTGACCGACGGGATAGCCGTTGACGGCGGGGGAGATCGCGGGTAAGGAATTGACGAGGGTGCTGCCGGCGTCCTGGAAGTAGATGAACAGGCCGAGCGCGACGAACAGCACGATCAGGATCGTCGCGATGTAGGGGTAGGCCTCGTGCGGGCGGCGCACCATCCGTGCGAACATGAACGGGATGCTGAGAGGGAGGAGGAGCATCAGCGCGGTCTCGAACAGGCTCGACAGACCCGAGGGATTCGCGAGCGCGTTGGCGGCGTTGGCCGCGTAAAAGCCGCCGCCGTTCGAGCCCAGCAGCTCGATCGAGGTCCAAGACGCGACCGGACCCAAGTAGATCGTCTGGGAGGCTCCGCCGACCCCGTGAGCGGTCACGAAGCTGACGAACGTTTGGGGCAGGTCGAGCAGCACGAGGACGATCGCTCCGAGGAACGCGATCGGGAGCAGGACGCGCGTCACCGAGCGGACGATGTCCACGTAGAAGTTCCCGAGCGTTCCGTTCCGGCTCGAGAAGCCGCGGACGAACGCGGCCACGACCGCGAGACCCATCGCCGGGGAGAGGAACAGGGCGAGCTGGAGCGCGAGGACGTCCGCGCCGACACTGACCTGGGCCTCGTTGGTGAAGTGGGTGAAGTCGGTGTTGGTGGTGAACGAGGCCGCGGTGTGGAATGCGAGGTCCCAGCTGAAGCCGGGGAGCGCCCCCGGGTTCCACGGGAGATAGGATTGCAGGGTGAACGCGGCGTAGATCCAGACGGTCGTCGCGGTGCCGAGAAGGAGCAAGGCGAACGCATACTCCCGGAACCGCATCGAGTGGCGCGGATCGATCCCGAACAATCGATAGAGGAACCCCTCGACCGGGTTCCACAATCGGTCGCCGAAGACCGGCCGGTTCGCGTAGACCTTGGCGAGGTAGGAACCGAGGGCGGGAGCGAAGAGCAGGACGAGAGCGAAGAGGATCGCAACGTCCACGAACTGGCTGAGAGCGATCATCGTCGGTCCGCCTCAGAACCGTTGGGGGCGGATCATGTAGTAGACGAGATAGATCGCCAGCGCCACCGAGAGCGCGGTGAAGACGATGAACCCGAGATTCGTTGTGAGCAGCCCGACCGGGTCCATGGACCTCTCTGCGACGCTCGAGTCGGAGGGAGTGATTTAAGCGGACCGTTCCACGGTCCCCCGACCAACGCTTATCAACGGCCTCGGCTGGCTGTCGGCTCCCATCGGGAGCGGGCGTTCTACGAGCCCGGAGACTTCGTGCGGATCTCGCCCTCCCGGCCGCCCTCGGAGCGCCGTCGGGCGGTCGCCGACATTCGTCGGACGATCCGTTTCATCGCGCGTTCTCGCCGGACCTCGGCGGCTTGGTACTGGACCTCGCGGGTGTCCCGGGTCAGCAGCACGATCACCTTGCCGAGCGAGGTCCGACCGGTCCGCCCTCGTCGCTGGATGGCGCGGATCTCGCTCGGGACGGATTCGAAGAACACCACGAGATCGACGTCCGGAACG
>JAKAPG010000176.1 GCA_021823085.1 Thermoplasmata archaeon
GGGACGTTTGCGGACCTCTTCGATCAGCTCGAGAAGGTGGAAGGCCGAGTGCTCGCACGAGCGTTCGGCAAGGACGTTGTCGCCCATCTTCTTTACCGCTTTTGCAAGGAGACCGAGGTCGGGTTCCCCACCTATGGCTTCTACGCGGACAAAAACGGCCGGTGGGTCGAGGCCCGGAACCCGACCCCGGTGAAAGACGAGCAGGCACGCGTCGCGGAGGAGGTCGCCCCCGCGGTCGCCTACGAACCGCGAGCGGGCGACCTGTCGGCATACGCGAAGTTCGACGCGTTCTTTGAGCGTCGCGAAATTTTGCCAATCCGCGGACTGAGCGCGCTGTCCCCGTTCGCTCTCGAACTCCGCCGGGCCAAGGTGCTCGTCCCACACGTCCTGGCGTGGTCCCAAGCTCACGGTGTCGGCAAGACGAGCGCGGAGCTCTCCGCCGCCGACGCCGCGTTCGGGCGCGAGCACATGAGCGCGAGTAGCCTGAACTCGGAATTTCGTTTTCCATCGAACGTTGACGCATGCTGCGGGCCGCTCGTCGTGGACGAGGCCGAGCGATTCGCTTGGGACCGATGGGGCGGGGAGTTGAAGACGGCCGCGGAGTCGGTGAATGTCAGCAAGCGCGGGCGCACGTCGCTAAAGCAGGAACGGTACCTCAGCCGGACTGTTTTGTTCTTCTCCGCGAACTCGCACGCCGTCGCGACCCCGGCGCTGCTCGTGAGGTTCTTGATCCTCCACTTCGACGAGGACCAGGCGCATGCACGACGACTCCGCCGCGCCGAGTTCGACGCCGCGTTCGGAAGGCTGGCGCCGGTCGGCCCCGCCGTAGCTCGGGAGGTCGCGCGCGCCCACCCCACCGTAAGGGACCTGCTCGCCGCGATCGACCGCTACGCCGACGAGATCGATGCGGAGTGCGCTAGGCGAGCGGTCGATGTCCGGGACCCGCGCCGTTCAAAGTCGTGGGCACTTGTGCGCCTCGGGCTCGACGCGTGTGCCTCGCTCGCGGCGAAGGTCGGTGACAACTACCCGGTCCCGGGCCTCGAAGAGTTCGTCCGGGAGGTTGTCGTACCTGTCGAGGCGGCCACTTTCGAGTCGGAGGTAACGCCGCTCAGCGCCTTCCGTTCTTGGTTCGAGACCTATAAGGTCCAGGCGATCGCGCGGAAGTTCGAGGTTCGGAACGAGCTCGACCGACGTTCTGGCGAGGAGATCGCTCGGATCCGTCCCCTTGAAGTCGACTCGCTGCGCGGCGAAGGCCGAGTTTTCGAGGACGGTTTTCTCGAGACCGAGCCCTTGGGCAGGGTCCCCGGAGACTGGGTCAGCTACGCGCTCCTTGATCTGTATAACCGGCAGCAGGGGCGCCCCGACCTTCGGTTCACCGACCTGAAGGACCTCCAATCGTCCGCGGTTCGAGACACGGCGCTCCCCGAGGCTGATGTTCTCGACCGGGGCGCCGTGCCAAGACACGCGTTCGCGCAGGCCGGACGGCAACGAGCGGCTTTCATTCCTAAGGACGATTGGGCCTCCGCCCATCCCCTTGAGCGTGTCCCTCTGTCCCGAGGGGGTGGAAATCGAGATTCTGACCTCGAAGAGACTCCCGGACACGGGCGTGTCCCGTTGTGTCCCGCCGTGTCCCGCGCTGAGCACGAGCATGGGGATTCGGGACAGGCGGGACAAGGCCCGGACATGGTCGTGTCCCGAGCTTCTACTGACAAGAAAAGGGCGCTCGGGACACAGGGACACGACTTTTCGCCCCTCCCATGCGCGCGCGAGGAGTCGGCTCCGGGGGATTCGACCCCGACGGAGTCCCGTTCGCCGACCGAGCCTGCGAACGCGGCCGCGACCCGCGAGCTTACCGAGCTCATTCGATCGGTCGGGACGGCCGACCGGGACGTTATCCACCACGTCCTCGGCGCGAGCTACTCGCCGGCGGAAATCTCGTCGGCCATCGGCAGCGTTTGCGCGTCGGGCCTAGTCCTGCAGGATCCCGACGGCAACCTCCGTTGGAAGGAGGCGCCGCCGTGACGCACAGCCCCCACCCCGGCGCACCGCACGAATGGTCGCTGCCGCTCTCCCCACTCGCCGGCGCGCGAGCCTGCCGAAATTGCGGTGAGCTATACCCTGGGTCGTCGGCGAGGCCCGGCGCCTCGCCTACGGTCAAGGGCGCCGAGGCGCAACTCGTCGCCGAGCCGTTCCGTGCCTGCCCCCGGTTCGAGACGTGCTCGGTTAATCGCTGCCCGTTCGACCCTGAGATCGGAATCCGTGCGGCCGACCCGGGCGACCGCGAGCTGCGCTGTCCGTCGGGCAAGCGGGCGCGTCGCTCGATACTCACCTCCCTACCGCCCGCGGCCAGGGCTCGGCTCCCGTTCGAGGGGCTCTACGAGGCGGAGTTCAAGCGGCGAGAGGCCGCGAGGCGGCAGGCCGCGACCCTGACCCCTGAAGCGAGGGCGAAGCTGCTGGAAAGGCTCCGCCGGACCCAATTTAGGCCCCGGACCCCCCGTACGGAGACCCCCTCGACCGCGGGCACGGCCTCTGGGCCCCTCCCGCGACAGGGGCCCCCAAAACACGCGGAAACCGAGGAGGCCCCCGCATGAGCGACAGCGAACGCGTCACCGGTCTCCTCGCGCTAGCGGTCGCGTTCCTGCTTGCGGCCGCGCTCGTCCAGGTATTGGTCTCCGAGGGGCTGTGACCGACGAACTCCCCTGTGGTCACCCCGCCCCGCGTCCCGTTCGCGCGGTCGCCGGCCCCGCCGTCCTCATTTGCTCGGTCTGTCGGCGCTCGTTCGTTCGGCCCGCGAACGCACCGGGCAAGCCATCCGCGGGCTCCAACGGAGGCGGGTAATGCTGGCGACGAGGGCCGACCCCCGGGCCATCCGCTGGGTCCGCTTCGCGGCCGACTGTGCCGAACACGTCCTGAGCCTCACGGGCTCCGCACGCCCCGAAGCCGAAGCGGCGATCAGGTCGGCGAGGGCGTGGGCTGAGGAGCCGAGCGAGCAAAACCGAGAGGTAGCCGAACGGGCCGCCGAGGCCGCCGAGGATGCCGCCATTTACGCTGACGCCGACTTCGCCTACGCCGGCGATGCTGCTAACACCGCCGCCGGCGCGGCCTATGCCGCCGCCGATTTCGCCTACGCCGCCGAGCACGCCGCCGACGCGGCATGCTCTGCCTACTCCGCCGCTGGTGCTGACGAGCCCGATTGGCAACTCGAGCGATTGCGGTACTATGGGCTCCAATACCCCCAGGAGGCGCTCGCATGAGCGAAACGGGGTCGAAAGCCGGGAACCCTCTGACGGCGGGTATTGGTCGAAGAGCGGGGGGAGATGGGGTCCTTCGACCCGCTCCCTCTGACGGGAGGCTAACCCGTTTCGACCCTGCTTCCCCGTCCCTGATACGCGATCACGGCGTTTGGTACTTGCGCGACCGCTCCCGTCGGACCCAGAACGGTAAGCGGGTCCGCCGCAACTTCACCCTCGAGCGATATGGCCCCGACCGCCCGATCCTCTTCCCACCCGAGCTTCGATCCGGCCTCGCCGAAGACCTCCTCGACCGTCTGACCGAAGCATCCTTCGATCTCGCCTACCTCGACCCACCATACGGAGAAACAGACCAGGAGTGGGACCGAGCTCCGGACTGGTCCCTCCTCGCCCGCTTAGTCTCCCGGGTTCTCAAACCGACGGGACAGGCGGTTCTCCACATCTCGGGCGAGCACCACATCGAGGCGGCCCACGCCTTTCGCGTAAGCCTTCGGTACCGGTTCCATCTCGTCTGGGTCCGTAGCCAGGATGGGTTCCGACTGCAAACCGGACCGATCTTCTCGGGCACGAAACCGCTCCCGGCTCACGAGTTGGTTTATGTCTGGTCCACGCCCAGGGCGCCCGTCAGCGACCTCACGTTCCACGAGGAAGCCTTGGCACGTCCAGGTCGCGTCGCGCCTCACCTCCTTCA
>JAKAPG010000013.1 GCA_021823085.1 Thermoplasmata archaeon
ATCGTAGGATATTTCCCTTCCGATGGAAACGGTGGGACGCCGTCGAGGGCGCAATCGGTCGGAGATCCTGCCGGAATGTAGAAGACGATACCGATTTATATACTCCGACGGGCTTCGATCCTCCGTGGTGCACAATCGCTCGTCTCGTCGTCGCTGGCCCGGCGGTCTCGTCGGGACCTACGCCTTGCACATGATGAGCAAGGGACCGATCTACGGGGGCGAGCTCGCGCAGCGGATCGAGGAGCTGACCCGGGGCGCATGGAGGCCGGGCGCGGGGGCGATCTATCCCAGCCTCCGTGGCCTCGTCGCGCGCGGAGACGCGCGCATCGGCCGTCGCGACGGTCGCAAGGTCTACATCCTCACCCCCCGCGGTGCGGCTCGCCTGAAGGAAGTGCACGCCCGGATCCGGGAGCGGGGCGGCCGGTTCGCGGAGCTTCGCAACCTGATCTTGGACATGGTCGAGCCCGCCGAACGGGCCGCGTTCCTCCTCGACCAGCTCCACCGCATCATCCAGAACCTCGAAGAGATCCGTCGCTCGTCCGAGATCGTCCCCGATGCCCGTGTCCGGGCGCGGACGCTCGCCCGGGCCCGCACCGAACTTCGTCAGGGAATCGCCCGCCTGGGCCCTCCCCGAGCCTGAGGGGACGGACCCGTGCCCGAGGACGCGATCGTCGCGAGCGGCATCACCAAGGCCTACGGCTCGATGATGGCCGTGGACCATGTCAGCTTCCGGGTCCCGGACGGCGGGATCTTCGGGCTACTGGGTCCGAACGGCGCCGGCAAAACGACGATCATCAAGGTGCTGACGGGCCTCTCCGACCTCACGGACGGGGAGGCCCGAGTCGCCGGTTTCGACGTTCGGCGCTACCCGATGGAGGTCAAACAGCGGATCGGATGGGTAGCGGCCGAGGTGATCCTTGACGACGATTTCTCCGGATGGGAGAACCTCTGGCTCCAGGCGAAGTTGCAGCGCGTCGCCGACTGGCAGGATCGGGCGGCTCGATTGCTGGAGTACTTCACTCTCTCTGCGTTCAAGGACCACAAGGTCAGCACGTACTCCACCGGGATGCGCAAGAAGCTCGAGATCGCCCTCGCGCTCCTCCACGAGCCCGAGGTCATCTTCATGGACGAGCCCACGATCGGCCTCGACCCTGGAACGCGCCGGATGCTGTGGGAGCTTATCACGGGCATCAATCGCGAGTACGGCATCACCATCTTCCTGACGAGCCACTACATCGAGGAGGCGGACGCGCTCTGCAACCGGATCGCGATCCTCGACCAGGGGAAGGTCGTCGCGATGGGGACTCCCAACGAGCTCAAGGCCCGGGTCCACGGCGACTACATCGAGCTCGGGACAGCCGAGACCGTCGACGAGACCCGGCTGCTCGCAATCCCGGGGGTCCATGAGGCCCGCGCTCAGGGACCCACATGGATCCTCAAGGTCGATCGTTCGGAGGAGTTCCTCCCTCACCTCTTCGAACACATCCACCCCGATCTGATCCGAAAGATCAACGTCGCGAAGCCGAGCCTCGAGTCCGTCTTCCTCCAGCTCACCGGAAAGCGCATCGATCAGGCGAGCAACGAGGCCCACGACTATCGAAAGTTCTACGCGAACGTCCGGAGGGCCCGCGGATGAGCACGGAAACCGAGCACGGTGTCCTGCTCCCACCGCAGGACATGGCCGTCGGTGGGAACGTATCGGTCCCTGCCATCGGCCAGACGAGCCAGTTCGCAGGACTGTACTACCGGGAGTTCCTACGCACCTTTCGGAATCCGTGGGTCCTCCTCATCACCGTCGTCCAACCGTTCATGTGGCTCGCGTTCTTCGGCTCGAGCTTCGCGAACGTTCCGCTCACCGAGCTCGAAGCCTTGCTGCGCATCCACATCCAGGGCTACCTGCAGTTCCTGCTCCCCGGCGTCCTCGCGACCTCGATGCTCAGCGTCGGGATGTTCGGGGCGATGAGCACCATCCAGGACAAGCGGTTCGGCTACATGAAGCGGATTTTGCTCACGCCGACGTCCAAGTCGACCGTGTTTCTCGCGAAGGCATTCGGGTCCGCCACGCGCGGGCTCGTCCAGGTACCCGTGATGATCGTCGCCGCGATCGCCTTCGGCGTCCAACTGAACGGGGACCCGCTGATGTGGTTCGGTTGGGTCCTCGCCCTGGTACTGCTCGCCCTTGGCTTCTCGAGCCTGTTCCTCGCGGTGACCGCCTCGAGCACCGACTGGCAGACTCCGGGCGTGATCGCGAACTTCATCACGATGCCATTGATGTTTGCCAGCGGGGCCCTCTTCCCGTCCGCGAACTTCCCGAGCTGGATGGCGACGATCGCCAACTGGAATCCGGTGACGTACACGGCCCTGTTCGGCCGTGGGGTCGTCGTGCAGGGGACCGCGGACTGGCTCTATCTGGGCTACGTGGCGATCTTCGCCGCGCTCATGATCTTCTCCGGCACCCTGGTGGCGCGCAAGTACCTCAAGGTCGAATGACCCGATCCGCCGAGCGCGTCGGAGCGTGCCTCCGGCCCACCGGGTGGCGTCGGCGTGCGCGTGCGCTTATACTCCCTCCCGGCCCTCGATGGGTCGGGGACGATCCGATGGCCGCACCGATCCGCTCCGTAGTCCAACGGTTTCCCGGGATCGAGACGATAGAAGGGGCCGGCGTCCGCCTCCGCAGGATGTTCGGCAACCGCCAAGTCCCGCTCTTCGACCCGTACCTCCTGCTCGACAACTTCGGCTCGTCGAACCCCGAGGATTACCTTGCCGGCTTCCCGTGGCACCCGCACCGGGGGATCGAGACCGTGACGTACATGCTCGAGGGCGAGGTCGCTCACGGCGACACCCTGGGTAACTCCGGGACGATCGGTCCGGGGGACGTCCAGTGGATGACCGCGGGCAGCGGGATCATCCATCAGGAGATGCCCCAACGCTCCGAAGGCCGACTGTCCGGCTTTCAGCTCTGGGTCAACCTGCCTGCCCGGGACAAGATGACCGTGCCGGCCTATCGGGGCCTCGCTGGGGGGGATCTCCCGAGGGTACCTCTCGACCACGGGGGGAGCGTTCGGGTGATCGCCGGAACGTTCGACCGGGTCGTCGGGCCCGTGCGTGGGCTCTCCGTCGATCCGACCTACCTCGACGTCGAGCTGCCCGCTCACGAATCGATCGAGCTCCCGACTCCCCGCGGCCATACGGCGTTCGCCCAGGTCGTGAACGGCTCGGGCTCGTTCGATGCGACGCCCGGCCCCAACGCCCTCCCGGGCGAGACGCTGCTCTACGGTCCGGGAGAGCGCGCGCACATCGCCTCGGGAGATGAGCCCCTGCGCTTCCTCTTCGTGACCGGGCGACCCCTCGGAGAGCCGGTCGCATGGTACGGTCCGATCGTGATGACCACCCGGGAGGAATTGAGCGAGGCCGCGCGCGAGCTGCAGAACGGCCAGTTCATCCACCATCGGGCGCCGGTCCGGGAGGAATAGGCCCTTCGAGTAGCGTCGCGAACGCGGCGCGGAGCACTTCGACGCTGCGGGCGAGATCCGCGAGATCCAGCGCCTCGTCGTCGGTGTGGTCGAGGTGAGCGTCCCCGGGCCCGTACGCCGCGCCGCCGAGGTTCCACGCCGTCGCTACCAGATTGAGGTCCGAGGTCCCACCCTTGCGCCAGAGCGTGGGTCGCCCGCCCTGCGCCCGTATCCCGGCGACGAGCGCGCGTACCACCGGGTCGGATCGCCCGCTCTCGAAGGGCTCGATCGCTGCGATCGTCTCGACCGAATCGGGAGCGGTCAGCGGCGGTAGGGCCGCGACAACGCTCGCGACCGTTCGGCCCGGAGGGATGCGCAGGTCGACGACGACCTCGACCGATTCCTTCCCCGCGTCCTCGCCGGTCCGGACGGCGACGACCTTCGCTGCCAGCGAATGGAACCCGCCGCTCGCAGTAGGAGCGAGCGACTTGACCGCCTCGGCCCACGCGATCGCCCGCTCGGTCGTGGGCCGTTCGGGCGATGACAGGTGGTGCCGGTCGCCGCGCAGCGTCGCGCGCAGCCTCAGGTCGCCCTTGTAGCCGATCGCGACGCCGTCCCACCCGCTGGGTTCCCCCGCGATGACCGCGTAGGGATGCAGGTAGGGGATCAGCGCCCGAGCGCCGCGGCTGTCCGTCTCTTCTCCGACCGACGCCACCACCACGAGCTCTCCGTCCGCCGGGAGATCCGGCCGCGCGAGGAGCGCGGCGAGCAGAGGCCCCTTCGCGTCGCACGCCCCTCGGCCCCAGATGCGGCCGCCTTCCCGCCGGACCGGGATCCGACCGGGGACCGTGTCGATGTGGCCGAGATAGACGATCTGGGGCCGGCCGCGACCCCATCGCGCAATCCCGTTGCCGGCGGCGTCAACCTCCACCGCGAAGCCGAGGTTCGAAGCGATCCGGCCGAACGCGCGGACCGCGTTGGCCTCGTTCCCCGACGGGGAATACTCCTCGAGGAGTTGGGTCAGCCATGTGGCCTCATCCGCCATCGCGCAGGACCTCATCGATCGTGCCGAGGGCCGAGTCCCAGTCCGCGTCGGAGATCGGGATCGGGGGCAGGAGCCGTAGGACCTGCGGTCCGGCCGCGCTCGCGAGGTAGCCCCGGCGACGCAACTCTTCGAGGTAGGGGGTGGCGCGCTCTCGGAGCTCGATGCCGATCATCAGACCGAGCCCTCGGACCTCTCGGATCTTGGGGTTCGCGAGCCCTCGGAGGCGCGCGAGGCCGACGTTCCCCAAGCGTTCGGCGCGCTCGTCCAGGCGTTCGTCGACCAGGACATCCAGCGCGGCGACCCCCGCGGCGCAGGCCAGCGGGTTCCCCCCAAAGGTCGAGTGGAGGGTGCCTTGGAACTTCGACTCGACCCCGGTCGTCGTGACCGTCGCGCCGATCGGGATGCCTCCGGCCAGCGATTTCGCGAGCGCGAGGATGTCCGGCCGGACCCCGTAGCGCTCGAACGCCCAGCGCCGGCCGGTCCGGCCGACACCGGTCTGGATCTCGTCGAAGATCAACTTCGCTCCGTGCGCGTCGCAGATCGACCGCGCAGCGCGAACGAACTCGGGATCGGCGACATGAATGCCGCCCTCCCCTTGCACGAGCTCGAGCATCACGCCGGCGGTCCGGTCGGAGACGGAGGCCTCCAGCTTCGCGAGGTCGTTGAGCGGGACGTGCGAGAACCCCGGCACGAGCGGCTCAAACGGTCGACGCAGCTCCGATCGCCACGTCGCCGACAGGGCGCCCATCGTCCGGCCGTGAAAGCCGCGCATCATCGCGACGAAGTCGGACCGACCGGTGCTCGAGCGCGCGAGCTTGATCGCCGTCTCCATCGCCTCGGCCCCCGAATTGGAGAGGAACACGCGGTTGAGCTGCGACGGGAGGAGACTGAGCAACCGGTCGACGAACTCGATGCGCGGGCGGGTCGTGTACGCCGAGCTCACGAAGACGAGCTCGCCGGCCTGGCGCCGGATCGCCTCGACGATGCGCGGGTGCGAGTGGCCATGGTTCGCGACGCCCAACGAAGCGCCGAGGTCCACGTACTTCCTGCCGGTCGAGTCCCAGACGTGGGCCCCCTCCCCCCGGACGATCGTCCGGCGAGGCACCCCGGCGATCCCGAACTCTCCGCGGGCGATCTCGGTTCCCATCATACGAATTCCGTGCCATTTCCGGCGAGCGCGGCTGCGACGGGGCTGGGGGTCGCGGACGAGGCGATGAAGGCGCGTCCCACCCCCGCCCTCACCGCTTCGATCGCGGCGCGCACCTTCTTGTGCATGCGCCCGCGCGCCGCCCCCAGCACCTCGGCCTCGTTCGACGCGTCGACGCGCGGGATCCGACTCCCCGGATCCTCCGCGTCGCGACGCACTCCGCCCACGTTGGTCAGCAGCACCAGAGAATCCGCACGCAGCGCGGCGGCGACCCGGGCCGCCACGCGGTCGGCGTCGACGTTCACGATCTCTCCGTCCGACGTGATCGCCGGTGGACCGATGACGGGGACGTACCCGCCCTGTCGCAACCGGTCGATGAGGTCGGTACGTACCGACTCGAGCGAACCGGCGAGGTCGTCCGTCACCCGGACCACGCGCCCGTCCTCTACCGCGCGGGCCCCCTCCTTGCGCCGGGCGACCAACAGGCTCCCGTCGACCCCCGAAAGCCCCACCGCGGGCACGTGGCGCGCGGCCAGTTCGCGAACGATCCGGGTCTGCATGTTCCCGGCGAGGGCGAGAATGACCACTTCGAGGTGCGCGCGGTCGGTGCGGCGGGAGATCGCCCCGCTCGGGCTCGTGTAGTAACGAGACGGGCGCCCGAGCGCGAGTGCCAGTCGGTCGATCTCCTCCGAGCCTCCGTGGACGAGGACGTACTCGGAAGGACGAAGAGCCACCTCGTCGAGCACCGGGCCGAGGCTGTTGCCGGTCGCCCCTCCGACCTTCACGACGATCGTCATCGATCCTACGCGGGGTGGAGGCCGGCGAATTCGAGGCCTCGTGTCTCGGGAAGGCCGGCCGCGATGTTGAGGCACTGAACGGCGTTGCCCGCGGCCCCCTTCATGAGGTTGTCGATCGCGCTCAGCGCGACCACCCGATCGGCGTGGGGATCGGGCGCGAACCCGATGTCCGCGTAGTTCGATCCGTAGAGGATCTTGGGGTCGGGGGCGCGATGGATCCCGTCCGGATCGTGAACGATCCGCACGAACGGCTCGTTCCCGTACGCGGTGCGGTAGGCGCGCCAGAGCTGCCGGTCCTCGGTCGGTCCCGCCGCAGCCGCGTGGCACGTGGACAAGACGCCGCGCACCGAGCCGACCGCGTGGGCGCTCATGGCGATCGTCAGACCCGTTTCCTGCTCGATCTCGGCGCTGTGGCGGTGCCCCGTCGGAGCGTACGGTCGCACCACACCGCTGCGCTCGGGATGGGCGGCGGCCGGGCCGGCGTCCGCGCCGCCCGCCGAAGAACCGCTCTTCGCGTCGACGATGACCGCGCGCGCGGGATCGATCAGCTTCGCTTCCACCAAGGGGCGGAGCGCGAGGATGGACGCGATCGCGATGCACCCGGGGTTCGCGATGAGCTTCGCACCCCGTAGCGCATCCCGGTGCAACTCGGGGACGCCGTAGACGCTCTTCGCGAGGAGCTCCGGGTGGGGGTGCTCCACGCCGTAGAACTCCGGATACTTGCCCGGGTCCTTGAGGCGATGGTCGGCCGAGAGATCCACGACGATCCCCCCCGACGCTATCCACTCGGGCATGCGAGCCATCGCCGAACGGTGCGGCACGGCGACGAACGTCACGTCCGCGGGCCGGATCTTCTCGTGCGGGACGAAGACGAGCTCGGTCCGCTTGCGAAGGTTCGGGTGCACCCGGGCCACGGGCCGGCCCGCGTGGCGGTCGGAGCTGACCTGAGCGACCTCGAGGTCCGGATGCCCGAGCGCGAGTCGGAGGAGTTCGCCGCCGACGTAGCCCGACCCGCCGACGATCGCCGCCTTCATGCGCGGGCGACCTCGAGCGCGTAGGCCAGGATTCGGTCGGCGATGTCGACGCCGGAGGTCGTTCCCTGCAACGCCTTGAACTCGGGTGTCGGGTTGACCTCGTGGACGACGTAGCCGTTCGGACCCTCCATCACATCGACCGCGAGGACCCCGCCGCCCACGGCTCGGGCGGCGCGCGTCGCCAGGTCCGAGAGCTCCCGAGAGAGGGGCAGGGCCTCCGTCGTCGCGCCCCGGGCGGCGTTGGTGCGCCACTCGCTCGAGGTGCGCACCATGCCCGCGATGGGCTCGTCCCCGACCACGAGGATCCGCAGGTCCCGCTGGGGTTTCGGGACGTGCTCTTGAACGTAGAATATCGATTGGGTCGGGGAGGAGAGCGCACTCTTGTGCTCGAGGATCTGCTCGGCCTCCTCGCGGTCGCGCACGCGCGCGATCAGCCGGCCCCAGGAGCCGATCGGGGGCTTGAGCACCGCCGGGTACCCGATCTCGTCCAGGGCGCGCAGCGCCGCGTCCTCCGTCAGCGCGACGATCGTCCGGGGAGTCGGGATCCCGGCCCGGGCGAGGGCGAGCGAACCGAGGACCTTGTCCCCGGCACGCTCCGTGACGTCCGCGCTGTTCACGGTCTTGACGCCCGCGCCTTCCCAGCAGCGCAGCGCGTAGAGGCCCCGAACGTGGCTCACCGATCGGTTCAGCACGAGGTCGACCGGCGGAGGGGCTCCCCCGATCGGGAACAGCACGCCCTCGTCATGCATCGGCTCGAGGGGGATCCCCCGAGCGCTTGCGGCGGCGAGCAGCCACTTTTCCTCGGGCCTCAGGATCGTGTAGAAGAGGCCGAGCCGGCCGGCGCTACTCACCCCAATCTTCCGCTTCCTTGGGAGCGCGTTCGATCGACATCGGTGCGGTCCCGATGACCTCGAGCTCCGTTCCGCAGTCCCGGCACGGGAAGATCTCGCCCGCGATCATCGCGCCGACTTCGACACTGGCATCGCATTCCGGACAGTTCGTCATTTTCGTTCCCCGTTCACTAGCTCCTCGATGAGCTCGACCCGGTGGCCGAGCGAGGAGAGAGAAGGACCGTGCGCCGCGAGGCACTCGCGGGCGCGGTCGAGCTGGAACCCGACCGAGGCCGGGGAGGGGCCGCCGGGGGTCGCCCGGCGTTCGAGAGCGTGCGCGGGATCGAACAGGGATTCGGCGGCCGCATCCAGCGTGGGCAGAGCGCGACGCGCGCTGGCCGGGCCGATCGGTCCGTCGGCGGCGCGGACGTAGGCGCCGACCGCTTCGTGGGCCTCGCGGAACGGCATGCCCTGACGAACGAGCTCCTCGGCGACGTCGGTGGCGCGCAACGCCGGGTCGGACGCGGCCTCCGCCATGCGGAGGCGGTCGAACTCGAGGTCCTCGAACGCCGAGGCGAGCGCCGTGAGCGTGAGATCGATCGTGCGGACGGCGTCCCGTACGGGAGCCTTGTCCTCCTGGAGGTCCCGGTCGTAGGCGAGAGGAAGGCCCTTGAGCGTCCCCAAGAGAGTGACGAGGTCCCCGGTCACGCGCGCAGCCTTCGCCCGCGCGAGCTCGGCGACGTCCGCGTTGCGTTTCTGAGGCATCAGGCTGCTACCGGAACCCATGCGCTCGCCGGCGCGCGCGAACCCGAACTCGGAGGTCGTCCACAGGACCCACTCTTCGCCGAGGGCGCTCAGGTGGGTTGCGAGGAGGGCGAGGTCGAAGAGCAGTTCCGCGAACGGGTCGCGGTCGCTGACGGCGTCCAACGAGTTCTCGAAGGATCGGTCGAAGCCGAGCCGCCGGGCGACCCAAACCGGATCGATCGGCAGCGTCGAGCCGGCCAGCGCGCCGGCTCCCAGCGGAGAAACGTTCGCGCGGCGCTCGGTCGCGGTGAGGCGGTCGAAATCCCGCTCCAGCCGCCAGAAGTGCGCGAGGAGATGGTGGGCGAGGCTGATGGGTTGGGCCCGTTGGAGGTGCGTGTATCCGGGGATCAGGGTGTCCCGTTCCGTCGCCGCGCGATCGACCAGGACGCGCTGGAACAAGTCCAAGAGCTGCGCGGTGCCGTAGACGATCTCACGCAGATACAGACGTTCGTCCAGGGCGATCTGGTCGTTGCGGCTGCGTGCGGTGTGCAGGCGACCGCCCGCTGGGCCGATGAGCTGGCTGAGGCGGACCTCGACGTTCGTGTGGACGTCCTCGAGCTCCTCCCGCCACGGAAACGAACCGCTGACGATCTCGCGGTGGATCGACCGCAGACCGCCGAGGATGCGTCGCGCGTCCTCCTTGGAGAGCAGCCCCACCCGCTCGAGCATCTCGGCGTGGACGAGACTCCCCGCGATGTCGACCCGCGCGAGGGCGCGGTCGACGTCGAGCGAACGGAGGAACTCGCTACCGCCCGTTCGGACGTAGCTCGGCGGCGCGGACGCGACGGTAGGAGACGTCACGGTGCCTCGCTCTCAGCGCGACGCCCGGCGGAAGCGAGCTACGGTCGCGGCCACGGGTCGTGCCTTCTTCTCTCCGACCGCGGCCCAGGTACGGCTCGGGAGTCCCCAGACGTAGATGAATCCCTCCGCGCTCGACGCGTTGAACTCGTCCCCTGCGGAGTAGGTCGCGAGGCCGTGAGAGTAGAGCGCGAACTCGCTGGTGCGGCCCGAGACGCGGGCCGATCCCTTGTAGAGCTTCACGGCGACCTCGCCCGTGACGCGCTCCTGCGTCGACGCGACGAACGCATCGATCGCCGCTCGTAGCGGTGAGTACCACAGACCGTCGTAGATCAGTTGAGAGTAGCGCAGCTCTGCGGTACGTTTGAAGTCGAGAAGATCTCGGGGGAGCACCAGCGCTTCGAGCGCTTGATGGGCCCCTAGGATCACCGTCGCGGCCGGGCACTCGTACACCTCGCGCGACTTGATCCCCACCAGGCGGGACTCGAGATGGTCGATCCGTCCTACGCCGTGCTTACCGGCCGTGCGATTCAGCTGCTCGACGATCGATCGCAGGCCCGTGCGGCCCCCATTGAGGTGCGTCGGAACCCCACGCTCGAACCCGATGCGCACGTACTCGGGTTGATCGGGAGAGGCAAGGGGAGACTGGGTCCAGTCGTAGATCTCCTCGGGAGGTTCGATCGCGGGATCCTCGAGGACGCCGCACTCGATCGAGCGGCCCCAGAGGTTCTCGTCGGTGCTGTACGGAGAAGACTTCTTCGCCGCGACGGGAACGTTGTGCGCCGCGGCGTAGGTGATCTCCTCGTCCCGGGTCATCCCCCACTCGCGGGCGGGGGCGATGACCTTGAGCTCGGGCGCGAGAGCCGTGGTCGAGAGATCGAAGCGGACCTGGTCGTTCCCCTTGCCCGTGCATCCGTGGGCGATGTGGGTCGCGCCTTCCTTGCGAGCGACCGCCACCAGATGCTTTCCGATGAGGGGCCGCGCGAGCGCGGTGCTCAAGGGGTAGATTCCCTCGTAGATCGCATTCGCCGCGATCGCGGGGCGCAGGTAGTCCTTCGCGAACTCCTCCCGTGCGTCGACGATGTAGGCGCGTCGGGCGCCGGACGCGAGGGCTTTCTTCCGGACGGCCTGGAGGTCGATCGGCTGCCCGACGTGGACCGTCAGGGCGACGACCTCGAAACCGCGCTCCTTGAGCCACGGGATGGCGACCGAAGTGTCCAGTCCTCCCGAGTAAGCGAGGACCACCTTAGGGGAACTCATCGCGCGACCGATCGGAGCGAGACCAAAGACAACCGCCACCTATTTGTATCGTGTGACCATCTTTGAACAAAGACGGACATATTTGTTCGTTTTAGAACACATGGCTCCGGAGGACCGGTCCACCGCTCGAGAGGTTCGCGCTTGGATCGAGGCCCACCCGATCGTCGTCGAATCGTTGCGGCTCGGGATCGCCAACCACTCCGCGCTCGCCCGCCGAATCGCGGAGGATCTGGGGTCGAACCGACTGCCGGCGATCGTCGCGGCCTGCCGCCGGTACCCGCAGCGAGGCGACGAGGGATTCCAGGAGCGTTCCCTGCAACGACTCCTGGCAAAGAGCCGCATCGAGACCCGTACGAAGGTGGCGGCGGTGACCGTCACCGAAGGCGTGGATGTCCTCGAGCGTCTCGGGAACATCGTCGAAGAGATCCTGGACGAGCACCAGATCTGCCGGCTGATCCAGGTCTCCCGGGGGACGGTCATCGTCGTGGACGAGGAGTCGGTGGGGCGGTTCGTCAAGCGCCTACGCGAGAGCCAGATCATTTCGATCCACCGCGGGCTCGTGGAGCTCGCCGTGACGAGCCCGGTCAGCATCGAAGCGACGACGGGCCTCCTCGCGCGGCTCGCGTCGGTCCTGTCGTCGCGCGGGATCAATATCGTCGAGGCGATGAGCTGCTACACGGACACGATCTTCGTCCTCAATCGGGAGGATATGGCGAGCGCGGTCGACGCACTCGCGAACGTGCTCGCCTAGCCCGGCGCGCCCCGTGGGTGAGCGGGTGGGGGAAGTGCGCGGGCGACCGCCTCGAGGATCGGTACGACGAGGGGCAAGTGGCGCGAGGAGATTTGTTCCACGTTCGCCCCGAGAAGGAGCCCGGGTTCCGGGCCGGCCAGAGCGCCCCGGATGTGTTCGTAGACCCGGACCGCACGGGCCGTAGAGACTTCGGCGCTGGCCATCCCACCTCGCTCGGCGGTGGCGAGCACCTCGTCCTCGACACCGAACGGGACCTCGGCGCCGAGCCAGCGCACAAACTCCACATCCGCCTCGTCGGCCAGCGGGGCCAGACTGAGCAGCACGGGAGCCGGGTCGATGCCGTTCGCCGTGCACCGGTCGGCGTACGCGCGGAGCGTCGTGAGAGTAGGCTCAGGGTCGTAGATGATCTGGGTCGTGAAGAAGGCGCAGCCGGCCCGGGTCTTCGCGAGCATGCGGTCCGCCTCCCCCTCTCGTTGAGGAATGGCCACGTTCCCGATCGATCCTCCGACCTGCGCGAAGGCGGGAGCGCAGGCGCGGTCTGCTTCGATGACCGGCGGGCCGGGGTAGGGGATGTAGCGGGAGTTCCCCCCGATTAGAATCGCGTGGCGAATCCCGAGCTCGACCGTCTCGTCGGCCCACCGACGGGCCGCGGCGGCATCGGGGAGATGGGCCACGACCTTGTTGACGATCCCGACGCGGCCGGTCCTATCCGAAATCCTACGAACATAGAGCCGAGGATCGGAGGTCCGGTAGTAGGGACGCCCCTCGTGGTTCTCGTCGAGGAGTTCCGGCACATTGATGGCGTCGATGCGCGGGAACTGTTCGATGACACGCGCGACCGCCTCGAACTGTCGCTCGGCGGCGGCCGAGCCGAGGCGGGTGGACGGGGGAACGGGCTCGAAGAAGAGGGGCGGGTGCTCGAAGGCGGGGTGGGCCGACCGGGTCATGCAATGAGTGCCTGGGCGGCATCGGTAGTCGGTCGGGGTGCTCATAGGGTTTCGTCCGATGGGGCGGCTTACACGGTGCGCAACCGGCGCGCGGAGCGGGCAACCCGCATCTTCAAAGTGCGTTCGCGCGTGCGCTCGGCGTGCCGCGCGCGAACCGGCCACCTCCCGTCGCGGGTCTTCGGCCCGGCGACCCACGAGCGCGTGTGCACATCGCGGCGGTCGGGTTCGAGGTCGAGCGGGTCACCGAGCCCATCGTGAACGATCGCGCCGACAGGGTCTATCTGCTGACTCGGTCCGAGCACGACGCCGCCGCATCGTTCGTCGCCGAGGTCGAACGGCGACTGAACGCCGCCTCCTGGCCCGTGGAGGTGCGGGTGGTCCGCACGGACATCTGGGATGTGTTCGGCGCTTTGGCCGTCTACCGGCAGATCTTCGAGTCCGAGCGGCGGCTTGATCGGCACGAGGACGGCGTCGTTCCGATGAAGGTGAACGTCTCCACGGGGACGAAGATCACCGCGATCGCCGGGACGCTGGCGTGCATGCTGTGGAAGGGCGAACCCTACTACGTTCGCGTGTCCCAGGCATGGTACTCGGACCGCTCGCCCAAAGTCCGGGCGGTGAACGACGTGATTCGGGAGGTCGACCCCGTGGGGGTCTACGAGCTGCGCCAGCCCGGACCGGATCTCGTCGCGGTGCTGGAAGCGCTCCAGCGGCGCGGCGGGACCCTGCGCAAGCACGAGTTGATCCGGGAGCTCGGGTTGGACCGAGCGGGCGAGAGCGGGCAACCCTCCTCTCCTCAGGCGCAGCACGGACGCCTGCGCCGCCGCCTCGAGCCTCTGGAGCGGCGTTGGGGGTTCGTACGCATCGACGTCGGTGGTCCGCGGGGCCGCGTTCACTTGACCGAGCAAGGACGGGTCGCGCTGGTTCTGTTCGGTAGCGCGACCATATCTCCGTAACTAACGAAATAAACGACTGTAACGTTACATTGTCTAAATACGCCCGCTGCGATGAGGCTCTCGTGCAGCGGAGGGGTGGTCGGGCGATCCCGAACCCGAACGGGTTCGCGATCCCGATTCCGGCCGAGCGGGTGCACAGGGCGACCTTCGGGTCGTGGCCGATGCCGAGCCGGACCGTGCCGAACCCTCCGATGCCCCCTTCGTTCCCGTGGCCGAGACCGCCCTCCCGGCCCGGGGCGCACCTTCGGGCTTGCTAGAGTCGAGGGTAGATTTCATACAAAGAGAACGCTCGGTCCCGCGATGGCCGAGGCGATCGCGGTCGAGGGGCTCGTCAAGAACTACGGGAGCCTCGCGGCGGTCGACGGCGTCAGCTTCCACGTGCCGACGGGCAGCGTGTTCGCCTTCCTAGGCCCGAACGGCGCGGGCAAGACCACGACCACCGAGATCCTCGAGGGCCTGCGGGCCCGCTCGAGCGGAAGCGTGCAGGTCCTGGGCTTCGATCCTTGGAGCGAGGGACGACCGCTCCACCGGCTGATCGGCGTCATCCCGCAGGACTTCCGGTTCTTCGAGAAGATCACCCCGCGCGAGGCGATCGGCTACTACGCGGCACTGTTCGGGACCCGCCCGGAGCCCGATCGGCTGCTCGGAAGGGTGAAGCTCGAGGACAAGGCCCACTCCCGCTTCGACACGCTGAGCGGAGGGCAGAAGCAGAAACTCGGGCTCGCGCTCTCGTTGGTCAACGACCCTCGCATCTGCTTTCTCGACGAACCGACGACCGGCCTCGACCCCACCGCCCGCCGGGCGATCTGGGACGTGGTTCGAGGACTGCGCCAGGAGGGTCGTACCGTCTTCCTCACGACTCATTATCTCGAGGAGGCGGAGATGCTCGCCGACCGGGTCGCCATCATCAACCACGGGAAGATCGTCGCGGCGGGATCTCCCGCAGAGATCATCGACCGCCTCGGGGGAGCCGCACGGCTGCGCATCGTCGCGGGACGCGAGGTTGCGGACTTCGTCCGCTCGCGTTTCTCCAACGAGGTCGCCGTGGAAGGGGACCACGTCGACATCGTGCTGCACGATCACGAAGAAGCCCTTGCCATCCTCAGCGCCGTCCAGGCGAGCCGACTTCCTTGGACGGGCTTCACGACGGTCCGCGACACCCTCGAAGACGTCTTCGTGCGATTGGTCGGACGCATGGACGAAGGAGTCCTCAAGTCTGCGAACGGGACCCCGGGGAACGCGGCATGAACGGACGGAGGATCCTCGCCGACCTCAAGGTGACGGCCCGAGGCTACCTGCGCAACCCGATCGCCCTGTTCTTCTCGCTCATCTTCCCACTGATCCTCATCCTGCTCTTCGGGCTGATCTTCGCGAACACCGGCTCGACGGTGACCACACTTTACACCGAGAACTTTGATCATTCGAGCCCGGTCAGCCAGCAGTTCCTGTCGGACCTCAATCAGACGCACCTCGTGGCCGTTCAGGTCATCAGCACCTCGACCGGCAACCTATCGGTCTGGCTTGGCCAGAACGGCAATCCGGCCGGCCTGGTGATTCCCGCAGGCTTCGGCAACAATTACACCCACCATATCGCGACGAACGTCACGCTCTATGTGAACCCGCAGGACGCGGCGGCGGCCGGTAGCGCCGAGGGGGCCGTCCAGGCGGTCGAGAACGAGTTCAACCTGCACGCGGCCTGCGGCAACGCGAGCGGGTCGTGCACCCCGGTGCTCGGCTTCTCTTCGCAGAACGTCGGGAAGGCGATCTTCACCTACATCGACTACCTCGTTCCCGGGCTGATCGGGTTCTCGATCCTGACGAGCCCGATGTTCTCGATGGTCGATGTCACCAGCAGCTATCGCAAGGAGGGGATCTTCCGCCAGCTCTCCCTCACTCCGCTGACCCGGGACGAGTGGCTCGCGTCGCGAGTGGCCTGGTACACGATCCTCACCTTCCTTGCGGCCGCGATCATGCTCGGGTTCGGGATCGGGGTCTTTGGCGCCAAGGTCACGATCTCGATCTGGCTCTTGCCGTACCTGTTCGTCGGCCCCCTCTTGTTCGTCTCCCTCGGGATGCTGGCGGGCTCGATCGCACGGACTCCGGAGAGCGCGGCGGTGATCGGGAACATTATCACCTTCCCGATGATGTTCCTTGCCGGGACGTTCTTCCCGGTCTCCGAGTTCTCTCCGGGACTGCAGGTCGTGGCGAGGGTCCTTCCGCTCTACTATGTGATCGACGGGATGAACCAGGTCCTCCTGTTCCAGAATTTCGGGAGGGCCCTGACGGACTTCGTGATCGTGCTCGGGATCGCCGTGGTCCTCTTCGCCGGGGCCGTCTACCTGTTCCGCTGGAAGGGCGAGTGAACGAATCCCCACGACCGGACCCGGCAGCGTTCCGCCGCGCGATGTCGCTCTGGGCGACCGGAGTGACCGTCGTCACGGCCCGCGCCAGGGACCGGGACCTTGGTCTCACGGTCAACGCCTTCCTCTCGGTCACCCTCGATCCTCCGACCGTGCTCGTCAGCGTCGGCGATGACGCGCTGAGCTCGCCCGCGATCCGGGAGACTCGGCGTTTCGCGCTCAGCATCCTGCGCGCCGACCAGGCAGAGATCAGCGCCCGCATGGCCCAGGCGGGCGAGGGGCCCGCGAAGCTCGAGGGCCTCCGACTGCGCCGGAGCCCAGGGGGGCTCGCGTGGATCGACGGGGCGCTCGCGAGCTTGGAGTGCGAGATCCGGGCCGAGTACCGGGCCGCCGACCACTGGCTCTTCCTGGGAGAGGTCGTCGCGCTCGAGAGCGGGCCGGACGGACTGCCCCTGATCTTCTATCGGTCCCGTTACGGGGAGCCGGTGGGGCCGGAACAGGTCCGGTTACCCCCGCGTAAGTCGTAGGGGACGGGGTGAGCCCCCTTTAACTGAGCCCGGTTCTAGTACCGGCGTGACCGAAGAGAGCGTGACCGCCGTGCGGCTCGCCATCGTCGGCAGCGGGCCGGCCGGCCTCACGGCCGCCCTCTACGCGGCACGCGCCAATCTCGAGCCCCTCGTCATCGGGGGGGTACCGGGGGGCGGACAGCTCACCCTGACGAGCGAGGTCGAGAACTACCCCGGGTTCCCGGACGGGATCCAGGGACCCGAACTCATCGAGCTCTTCCGCAAACAGGCTGCGAAGTTCGGCGCGCGGTTCATGGACGACAACGTCACCGGCGTCGATCTGACGCATCGCCCCTTCACGCTGCGCACCGGAACGAACGGGATCGTGCGCGCCCGATGCGTGGTCGTCGCGACCGGCGCGAACGCACGCTGGCTCGAACTGCCCAACGAACAGCGACTGCGCGGCAAGGGAGTCTCGGCCTGCGCAACCTGCGACGGGTTCTTCTTCAAGAACCGCGAGATCGTCGTCGTCGGGGGCGGCGACTCCGCGATGGAGGAGGCGCTCTTCCTGACCAAGTTCGCCTCGCGCGTCACGATCCTCCACCGGCGCGGCCAACTCCGAGCAAGCCCGATCCTTCAGCAACGGGCCCGCGCGCATCCGAAGATCGGCTTCGTGCTGGACGTCGACGTAGTCGATGTTCGCGGTGGAGAAGCGGTCGAAGGGATCGTCATCCGGGAGCACGGTTCCGGCGCGACCCGGACCATTCCCGCCCAGGGCCTCTTCGTTGCGATCGGCCACGACCCGGCCACCCAAGTCTTCCGTGGAGCGCTCGAGCTCGACGACCGGGGCTACATCAAGACCCGCGAGATCACGCGCACCAGCGTCGACGGGGTCTTTGCGGCCGGAGACGTCTACGACCACCGGTATCGGCAGGCGGTGAGCGCCGCGGGACTGGGATGCATGGCCGCCCTGGACGCAGAGAAGTTCCTCGAGGCAGATGCCCCCGAAGCCACGTCCGCCCCCGGCGTGACCCCGCCGGTCCGGGTAGGCCTTTAATACGCCCCCCTACGTGGCACGGTACCACCGCCGATGGTGAACAAGAAGAACCTGCATATCGAGTCGTCCGGACAGCTATGCATCTACTGCGGGGCTTGCGTCGGAATCTGCCCGCTGAACTGTATCTACCTGGACGAGACCCGGATCACGTTCGATGAGCACATTTGCACCCGGTGCGAGATCTGCGTCAAGGGTTGCCCTGTCGGGGCCATCGAGATCGGCTAGGAGCTCTTCCTCGGGGGGCTAGCATGGTCCAGGACCTGAAGGCGGATGTCCTTGTCATCGGCGCCGGCCCGGCCGGCAGCATGACCGCGAAATGGGCGGCGAAGAACGGCGCCAACGTCCTCATGATCGAGAAGCGCCAGGAGATCGGCAGCCCGGTCCGCTGCGGGGAGGGGATGAGCAAATCGTGGCTCTCCGAAGTCGGGATCTCCCCGGGAAGGTGGATCAACGTCGAGGTCGAGGGCGCGCGCATCTTCTCTCCCAGCGAGAAGGCCTTCGAGATCAACGAGAAGCACGCGGGCAATGAGGTCGGCTACGT
>JAKAPG010000177.1 GCA_021823085.1 Thermoplasmata archaeon
CCGGAAGGGGCGGCGAGTTCGGTCGACGAAGCAGGAACCGCCTCGCGCCGTGGGTGTAGCGACTTGACGCGCGAAGGAAGCCCCCCGTTTCAACGGGGGGAGGATGTCACCAGGTAGAAGCGGCGCTTCCGCTGGGTCATGAAGGACGCGGCGACGAGCGCCACCCGGAACGGGGTTTCGTAGTACCGTCCCCGGAGGTAGGCGATCATCCCGAGCACGACGAGGGACACCCCCGCAACGGAGAATACCAGCAGCGCCACCAGGAAG
Source organism: Thermoplasmata archaeon (assembly GCA_021823085.1). GTDB lineage: Archaea > Thermoplasmatota > Thermoplasmata > Lutacidiplasmatales > UBA184 > Lutacidiplasma. The sequence goes on from JAKAPG010000177.1 coordinate 268, forward strand.
TCCTCGAGTCGCATGGCTATCCTTCCCGTCCCCACTGGGACGCCGGCCCGCCCCCGAGAGAGACCCCGAACCTAGTCGACCCCGCGCGCGGGCCGTCGGGTGGCTGGTCCGTGCGGTCCACTCGGTCTCCAGCCCCCGTCTCACGGCTCTCGACCTGGGGCCGGTCGACGTCCCGCTCCTCCAGACCTGGTTGCGTTGGAAACTGCCTTCGATGAACATCCACGAACTCGTCGCAATCTTCTCGGGGCTCAAGGCGACCCCCGACCAAGGGCGATACCGGGATTGGCTCCGTCTGGCCCGGGCCACGCTCGACCCCACGACTCTCAAGACGCTGGAGACCCGGATAGGGCTCGAGAACTCCTGAGAGCCGGCGGTGGCTATTTCAAGCGACGGACGCCTTTATAACCGATTAAAGCCAATTCTTCGTGCATCATGCCGTTCCCTGCGGCTGACTTCCCCGATCGATTGACCTCGGGCCCGGTGGCCGTGGAGTTCCTGAGTTCCTCCCGGCTCGCCTCGAACCTCGCCGCCTTGGGTCTCGCCCGGCAGGTGAACCCGCGCTTCCTCTGGCTCGAAGTACGCGGCCCCTCCCCGTCGGACGAGGGCGATGGGGGGTTGGTCCCGAGCCTCATCCCGCCGGGACAGCTGTTCGTGAGCGAACGGGCCGAGGAACTGCGGCCCGACCCCGCTGTCGCCAACATGGCCCTCTGGTCGATGGTCTCCTCGCAGGAACCCCCGGAGGTCCTCGCGAGGCTCCGGGACTTCCTGGTGCTCCCCCAGCCACTGCAACGACTCCTCGCCGCGGTGGAACCGACGTCCCGGCCCGGTGTCGTGGTCGTGTCGAACTCGGACCGAATCCCGGGATTCTGCCCGCCGGACCCCGCCGAGGCCCGCTCGATCTTGGACGCCTTCCGGCGGGAAGGGGTCTCCCTGATCTGTACCACGCGGGGGGACGAACCTTCGTCAGCGCCCTTCGACCACACGTTTAGGGTCGACCTCGCGCCCGAATCGAGTTGGGAAGAGGGGCGACTCCACGACATCGCGCGCCCCGGTGGCACTCCGGCGTTCCCGGAGCCCGTCGCCCTGAGCGAGCTATCTCCGGTCGTGGAAGTGGCGGCCGCCTGTGCGCTCTCCCGCCCCTCCTGGTTGTGGTAGGGCGCTTCGGTCCCTCTTCGATGAAAACCGGTGCGTAGAAGTCGGCGGAGCCGACAGCCGGGCTGGGCCCGGACCGCCGTCAGAATCCTGTGTTCCGGAGTTGCCGGTTCGCAAGAAACGGCCGTCTTGTCATTACGAGCTCGCGGCACGATACGTTCGATCGATACCTGAACTCCGATCGATCGCGGGAACCACGCTCTGTGCGAACTTCCAGGTTCGATTATGGTCCACGGGGGCTGAACGACCTTCCTCGTAAGGGTGGGCGAACGCCCCTCGAAGTTCTCTCAGGTCGAGCCAAGGGATCTGGGGATTGGCATCCTGGAAGGCTCTCGGCAACTTCCCCCCCGCCTCGGCCAGGAGTTCGAGACGATGTTCCACCGAGTCTCGTACCACGGAGTCGGTCGGGTCAAAGAACGCATCGCGCCCTTTCCGGAGCTGTTGAGCAATCACGTCGCCCACCCGAAGTGCCGACCGATAGCCACCGGCATCGGTTCATGGCACGGGGGAACCGTTTACCCCGCGGGCGGGTTCCATCAGGACTAGTACCCTAACTGGTAACTACAAATAGGTACCTTCACTGACAAGAGCCGATGGCGGACTCGTGGGACCCGGTCTTGGAGGCGGCCTTCGGAAGCCGCGCTCGCCTCCTTACGCTGGCAGCCCTCGCAAATTCGGACGAGCCGCTGACCGGGTACCGCGTGGCCGTAGTGGCCAACCTGCCTCGCCCCAAGGTATACGCCGAGCTCCGTAAGGGGATTAGGTCGGGCCTCGTCGAACGACTCCCGGGCGGGTTTCGCCTCACCGATCCCGACATTCGGACGTTGCTCCGAAAGCGGGTCCGTATTCGGTGGTACGCCGAGTGGGATCGCTCGCGGAAAAGTTGGAGCGAGGAGACGGCCGAGCTTCTCCGTGAAGGCCTCGTGGAAGTTCGAGCTCGGATCCAGCAGAATCCGGGTTACCTACGCCCGCCGGGGTGGAAACCGCCCCCCGAGGCGAGAAGGTGGCAAGAGGAACTTGACCGGTCCCCGCAGAAGGACCGGATCCTCCGTCGAATCGGTCGGCGCACGTCGAAACGGGAGGACTGGGTCCGGTGAGCCGGGAGGACCTTGCGGCCATCCTCGCCGGCGAGACCGAGCCCCATCGCCGACTTGCGGCCTTCGGCGCCCTACTGACCCGGGAGTCCGGGCTGGGAACGGAAGGGCTCACGATCGTCGGAGGCTCCGCCCTCGAGATCTACACGACCGGCGACTACGTTTCGGGGGACATCGACGTTGTTGCCGAACGCCCCGAGAAGGTCGAGGGGGTCTTGCGGTCGTGGGGGTTCACCAAGGAGGGAATGTACTGGCAGCACCGCGACCTCGGATTGGTGGTGCAGATTGTGGGTCGGTACGACTCCGGTTCGCGGACGCTGAACCAGATCGTGGCGACCCCCCACGGCCGACTGCGTCTGGGTTCGATGGAAGACATCGTCTGGAAGCGGGTGTATGAGTCCCGGGGATGGAATCGCCCGGAGGCGCTCGATGAAGCGATGCTGCTGGCCCTCCGATACTCCGACCGTCTCGATTGGGAATACCTAGAGCGGAAGGCCAAGGAGAATGGGGTCGAGGACTTGATGGCCGACCTTCGCCGCGTCTCGACCACACCTCAATCAAAGCGGAACGCTTGAGAAAGACCTCGTTTACTATATATACTTACGAATGGTTCTACCGGAGGTATGAAGGTCGAGTCGGCGTTCATTCGCGAGTCGGGGGAGTATCCTCTTCCGGCCCGCATCGCGATCCCGTTGTCAAAGCCGACGGGCCGTCCGCGGGTCGAGTATCGACTTCGAGTCGAGTCGGAAGACGACGCACGGCTCGTCCAGCGACGGGGCCAACCGCTTTTTGCTCTCACCGCGAAAGAGGTTACTAAGCTCGGCTATCCGATCCGGTTTCCAGCCCGTCTCGTCGTCGCTCGCTCAATCCTCCCGCTCGTCGAGTCGAGTCTCGGTACGATTCCGTTCGTCTCCGAGGAGGCGGCCCGGTCGCCCCGTCCCGAGGACGTCGCGATCGCGGTGCTCGGGTTCGATATGATCGGCGCACGAGTGCTCGTCGACCGGAATCCGGACTGGGATTCGATGTATCTTTCGCGGAGAGTCTGGGAGGAGAACCTCGTCTCGAGAGCGACGTTCGTCCGGTTCTTCGACGTCCTTCCCTTCCTCCCGGAGGAGGGCGAGGCGATCTCCCGATCGGCCCTCGAGCGGAAGATCCGGAAGAATCCATCGGAGACCGCTCGCTGATGGAAACCGAGGTAGTCGAGGATGTAGCCGAGTGGTTGCAGACGGCCATCGGCGTCCCATTCGTTGTTGTCGGAGGCTCCGCGATCGAACGATCGGTCCCGGTCGGGACGAAGGACATCGATGTCC
>JAKAPG010000178.1 GCA_021823085.1 Thermoplasmata archaeon
GAGGAGCTTCCGCCGGAAGAAGTCGAAGTGCTCGCCCTCGATCGCCGGATGAAGCTGTTCGGCGCTTGATCGGACCAGGTTCCAGCGTAGGTAGGTCCTCCACGCGGGAAGAGGGACGGTGCCCAAGAGGCGGTCGACCGTGTCGAAGAACTCCGGCTGTCCGACGACGACATACGACGGCGTCCCCGCGCCGAGGGTCTTCAGGTAGGCTCCCCACCTCACGTGAGGATACCTCTGGGCGAGCTCGTCCGGAGGGAACCGATTGTAGTTCTTGTACGGGTCGCGGAGGTCGACGCGGGAACGGCTGGCCTTCGCGAGCTCGGTCTCGACCCGGACGATCGTGCCGGCCTCGCGCTCGATCCGGGCCGGGGGGACCTTGAGCAGACCGAGGGCGCGCCGAAGATGGGCGTCGTACTCCTCTCGAACCTTCGCGAACGTGTCCTTAAGGTAGTACTCCCGGTCGGGGAGCGAGAGTCCCCCCTGCGTCAGGTAGATCGCGTAGATGTTGCTGGCCTTCTCGTCCGGTGCTACCGCCGCGGCGAAGAGACCGGGAATCCCGCGCCGGTGGAACCGGGCGACCCGATCGATGACGGCCTTCGTCGAGGTGAGCTTGCCGATGGCGGCGAAATCGGCCTCGAGCGGGGAGAAGGCTCGCTTCTCCCGTCGCGCGCGATCCATGGCCGCAGCATAGAAGTCGCCGACCTGGCGGTGCGGGGTCGGGCGAGAAGTGGACCGGGGGAGGCGGGCCGCCGACTCAAGGATCTCCCGAAGGAGGAAGAAGTTGCGGTCCGAAAGTTCGTTGAACCCGCTCCAGCGTGCCTTGTCGGAAGGGACGGGATTGCGGTCGATCCAGCTCCCGGAGGCGAAACGGTAGAAGTCGACCTTCGGGTCGGCGGAACGGTCCATGTGTTCGATCGAGAATCGGGGCACGATCGGAGGGGGCGTTGCGGTCATGGCGGCAGTTGCGGAGCGGGCAGCGGTCACGGGATCAATCACCGAGCAAGGGCAACCCGCTTGTCGCTTGAAGGTTCAGTCGGTGCTCGCCCGACGCGTTCCGGCCCAAAGAGCCGGGACCGGGAGCTTCGGCGCAATGCCTTCGACAAGCGGGCTCTAAATACTAGAGCGAGCATCTGTCGTTCGTCAGACAAAATGACAGATATTGTCTGACGGAAATGACGGAAACCTCGGAGCGGGTCACAGTTCGGATCCCGCAGGACCTTCTCGAGAAGCTGAAGCAGATCCAGACGGACAAGGGCACCGCGACGATCTCCGACACGATCCGAGAAGGGCTCGAGCGCTACGTCGAGGTCCATCTTCCCCCGCCGAACGTGCGGAAGGTCGTGGTCGAACTCTCCCGTCACGACAACAGCCGGCTCGAGCAGTTCGTGCGCGACGGCAACTCGGTTTCGGTCGACGATGCCGTGAGATGGGCGGTGCGCGAGTACATTCGCCAGCGGGTCGAGGCGGCCGCGCCCCCGCGCGCGGCACGTGGACTTGCGGAAGCGCCGGCCACCGGTGAGCCTCCCTCGGCGCCGTAGGCGGCGGAGCGAGCGATGCCGGCGAGCGACCCGACGGCGTGGGCCAGCTTCGAGAGGCCCACGTCGTTCGCCGTGGTCGGCTTGGGAGGAGCCGGCTCCGAGGCCGTCCGCGACCTGCTCGGGCTCGGGATCCCGGCAGTACGGCCCCTCGCGATCAACACCGACGCGGCGCACCTCGATCGGATGCCGATTGACCGCCGCATCCTGATCGGTCATCATCGATTCCGTGGGCGGGGCTCGGGCGGCGATCGGGACGGCGTACTGAGTGCCATCGAGGAGGAGCGCGATGAGGTCCTACGGCAGCTGCGACCCTTCGAGGTCGTCTTCCTGCTTGGCGCGCTCGGCGGGGGCACGGGAAGCGCGTTGCTCCCCTACTTGGTCCGGGAACTCCGCGAGACCGATGCGATCCCCGTCCCGGTCGCATTTCTTCCGTTCCACGTCGAGGTCCGGACCAACTCGAGCCGACGGGACTCCGTCCGCGCGACCCTGCGGGAACTCGAGGAGATGGGGGGCCTTCTGCTGCTGCTGGCGAACGAGAAATTGCGCCGGTTCGACGGCCTGCCGATCCACCGTGCCCTCGGCGTACGGAACGCCTTTCTCCACGGTCTGGTCGCGAGCCTGGTCGACATGGTCGAGAACCCTTCCCAGCTGAACGTCGATCTCGCCACGATCAAGCGCCACCTCGCGGGTTCGGGCACGTCCACCCTGTTGTGCGGGGAGGTCCACGTTTCGGAACCGGAGCGTCTCCTTCCGCAGGCGATCCGCGATTCCCTCCTCGACTTCGAGCTCGGTCGCCGGACCCGCGCACTGATCCACATCGAGGGTGGCTCCAACCTGACCTTGGGTGTGTTCGACCAGCTCCTCCAGACCGCGCATGCCCAGCTCGGCGAACCGGACGAGCTCCTCTTCGGGACGCGCGTGCGGCCCGAGCCCCGGGAGGTGATCCGGCTCACCGGCCTCGTGTCGGGCATCACGGTCGGGTCGATTCACGGGCTGCTGGGAAGCGGACCGTCGCCTCCCGCGCTCGCCCCGTGATCCGCGCGGCGCCTACCTCTCGCTCGCCTCCGCCAGATCCAGCTCGTGGTGAACGATGTCGATGACCTGGCTGGTGCGCAGGGACCTCGGCCCGATCGACACCTGCGACAGCTTGGCCGCCGCGAGGACCGACTTCTCGTCGTCCGTCGGCTCGTAGGGATCGGAGAGGAAGAAGGTCGTCGGCGGGCCGGTCGGTGGCGATACGCGCCACGGAGTCCCGTCCTCGGTGAGCCAGACCCCACCGGGCTCGGCCGCCAGCCTGCGCAGTTCCTCGCGCACGTCGACTGGCCCGACCACGAGCCCGGGCGACGACTCGAACTCCCTCGGGAAGTCCGCCGCGCGAACGAGGGCATTCTTCAGGAGGGCGGCCGTCGATCGCTCGTCGGGGTTCAGGTAGCGCACCCGGGTGCCCGAGACCGTGATCCGGCGCCCGGACGCAGGCGATCCCTCTCCCCCGAAGAGCGCGATGACCTGGGTATCTCGGCGCAGATCGTTCGAGACCGTGAACGCGGTCGAGACCGCACGGGCGATCTCGTCCATCCGCCCCGCGCCGCCGGCGAGGTCGTTCAGCGTGAAGTTGCCGTCCCGAGGGACCCGATGGACAAGGACGACGAATCGGCGCACGAGCTCGCGAGCCGAGGGTGGGAAAAACGATGGCGGGGGAGCGGTGGTCTAGCGGGTCCGGGCGGTACGACGGGTCGTGGATGCCGGGAGTTCGGCGGGTGCGCCGTCCGGCTCCGGTGTCGGCCGCTCGCGCTCGAGCCAGATCTCGTCCCCGAGCTCATGGTAGACCGCGTGAGCGGCCAGGCCGGTTCCCGATTCCCCGTGCGGCAGGTGGAACGCCGTGATCCGCGCCGCCCGCCCCGAGTAGACGACGTCCTTCTCGCCCGCGTCGGCCATGGCGCGGGTCTCCTCCTCGGCGAGCTCGATGATCCGGTTCTTGCAGATCATCCAGTAGTGGATCCGCCACTCGCGACCATCGTACAGAGTGGTCTCGTCCCGCTCGGTCTCGAGGAGGCCCCGGTCCTCGAGCATGTAGAAGGTATCCCGGTCGTCCGGTTCGAGAACGTTGTCGATGATCCGCTCGTTGAACCCGAAGAAGTTGAGGACGTGCGCCGCTACGGTGCGGGCGTCCTCGGGACGCATCCCGTCGTGACCGATCGAACGTCGGATGGCCTTGGCGAGCGAGTCGTGGTCCACCGGAGCCGGGCACAGGGGGAGTTCGACCTCCGGAATGTCCG
>JAKAPG010000179.1 GCA_021823085.1 Thermoplasmata archaeon
TGCGCACTGATGGACGAGCGCGGCCTCGATCGTCCGATAATCACGGAGACGGGGGAACGCGTGGCTCGAGCGGATGTGCGCCCAGAGCCATGGGCGAGGTCCCGTCACGAAAACCTCGGCGTCGTATCCTCGGCGTTTCGCTGCGAGAGCCAGCCCCAACGGATGAGCGCCGGGGCACGCGACCGCGGTGCTCTCTCGCCAGATCTCGAGTTCGGCCAGCCGGCGGTCCTGTCGTGGGTCCCAGCCGAGCGAGCAGAGCACGCCTCCCAACGCCGCGGGGCCGCAGGAGAATGCGAACGACTGGCTCCAGAACTTGGAACCGGAGCGATAGGTCATCTTCGTTCCCTCGCCAGAAACTCCTCGCGATGTCCCTCCACGCCGAATTCCGTGCCGAACGACCCGACTCGCCCCGGGGTCTCGCGACGTATCCCGGCGTCTCTCAGGGGGTCGCCGTCGACCCGTGGATCGTCTCGCTCCGAGGGTTGATGCGGAACCTTCACAGTTTCTCCGGTAGGGCAAGACGTCCGGAGGGGAGGAAGCGCCCGGTCCTTGTCATGTACTCTGCGTAGTTTTTCCCGAGGAGAGGGGAGGCTAGGAACATCCGCTCCTCGGACGTTGCGCGGAAGTGTGCGATCAGCACGATGATGACTATCGGGGCCCAGAGCACGAGACTCAGGAACGCAAGCGTTACCCCCACCCCCAGCAACATGTTCGCCGTGTACATCGGGTGCCGTACTCGGGCATACGGTCCTGCACGAACGATGGCATGGTCCTGTGAAAGTTGGATCCGGACGGTTGTGAACCGCCCCAGGGAACGGAAAGCCCAACCCGCTAGGCCGGCGCCCGCCAATACCAGCACCAGGCCCGCGACCTGCGCGACCGCATCGCTGGGGAATCTGAGCGTTAGCGGGCTCGCCAGCAGCACCGCAGGTGCGAACAAGATTCCCAGCGGGTAGAGAAGGACCGCAGCGATGGAGGCCAGCCAGAGGGCCTCCAGGGTCCGGGAGCCTCCGTGATCTGTTGCGGGTCTCTCTAATCTCGACTGGCGCCAAGGTAGCGGGGGTCGCCCATAGGCGCCCGCGGCGGCTAGCGAACCATACACGACCACTGCAAGGACCTGTGCCGCCCCGGACGACAGCATGCGGTTCTGCCTTGAAGTGCTCGCAGTTCCCCCGACGATCGCTCGGCCGGCCTCGCGAGGGTTACGCCGTGAAGAACGGCGTCACTTCCTTGATCGCGCGCTTCGTCGGGACGCCCAGGCTCTTGTAGACCGCCTCGAGGCTCTCGGCACTCGGCGCTTCCCAAAGGCAGTGCGCCTGCGTCGCACCCGGGATTGCGATGATCGAGATCGGTCGGAATCCCGCAGGGATCTGCCCCTTCTTCGCCATCGCGACCACGGCCTGGACCTTTTCCACCACTGCCGTTGTCTGCTCGTTCGACCACTCGTGCGTGATTTCGTATGTCGGCATAGCTTACCTCGAACGATGTACCCACCGATCCCGTATGAGTTGGCCCATTGCGTACGCAACGGCCTTATTCTTCATCCGGCCGATGTCCTATCTCGGCGAGAGCCGTGCAGATCGTCAGCCTGGTGGTAAACCACGAATGCCCGTTCTCCCAAGCCGTGGCCCACGCCGCCGGCGCTCGAGTGACGCATCTCTGTCACCGGGGGAAAGAGGCAATCCTCGAGATCCACGCCCCGGACACCGCTCTCCTAACCGCTCTCGTGGCAGACTACCGCGATATCGGCGGTGAGGTTCTCTACGAAGAGCGGGACCGCCCCGCAGCGCTCGTACGGTTCGCTACCTGCGCGTGTTGTGGGTCCGGTAAGGTGATCCCCGCGATCGAGGAGGCGGGCCACCTCTACCTCCCTCCCTCCGGCTACACGGCGGACGGCGAGACCCACCAGTTTCTCGCCCAGGAACAGAGGCTCGAGTCACATCTATTGGATCGATTGTCCCCCGGGGTCAACGTGGTCCGCATCGGAACTATGCCGCTCACATCCCTCGAGTTCAACGGCGGATTCCTCGTGCCGGTCGGGGTCCTGTTCCACGGACTCACCGATCGGCAGCGTCGCGCGCTCCTCACCGGGATTCTCCGGGGATACTACCGGATTCCCCGGAAGGTCAAGACCGAGGAGCTCGCACGCAGCTTCGGAATCTCTCGACCCGCCTTTGAAGCGCTTCTCCGCAAGGCCGAGAACAAACTTGCGGCCGCGCTGTTCCCCTACCTCGCGGTCCTAGGCGATCGGGACCTATCGAATCGCGTCCCCCCGATCGCTCCTCCGGGCGCGGCGAAACGCGGGAGGAATAGCGCGAGTCCCCGAGCCCGAAGCGCTTCCCGGGGAGTCGATGGGGCTCCCACTCGCCGGCCCTGAGGTCATGATGATCGGTCCGCCACGGGAAGTTCGGAGACGCTCAGCCGTCCCATAGCTCCACAGCCTTTCGCGCAGGACGGATCCTGCTCGGACTATCCGTCCCCTGGCGAGGCGACACGGCAAAGAGTCGCTATCCATCGGCAGCGCGTGGTTACTGAATACAGTAACGCGCATCTAGCCCCGAGGCTTTGGCCCACCAAGGGAGCGAAGGATGTTCAGCCGAAGAGAGCGCGAGTTCCTCACCGCAATCGTTCGCGGCGAAACGGCGGGCGACGAGGCCCAACAGGAGCTTCTGCAAGCGTTTCCAAACCCGATCTACCGCCGAAAGCTCCTATGGGGGGTCCGACGAAAGGCGACGCGAGCCTCTGCGGACTGGAACCTGTACGTTCGAGCCGCCCGCATCGAATCGAGGGTGCTCCCCGAATCGTCGCCCTCGGGACTCCCCCCGCTCAAGCCCGAAGCGTTGGGCCGCGCGGTCAAGTCGTACTTAAAGCCGGAGCGTCCTCATCCTCCGGGGCGTAGGGACGATGCCCCGCGCGGGATGGGTCAGCGATGAACCCGGTCACCTACATCGCGATCGGCTCCGGGATCGCCCTCGTAGTGTTCTTGGTCGTCTTCTACTGGTGGGTATACAGTCGCAATCGGGCTCTCGGATCTCCGGGCATCGTGTCGCGAGCGAGGCTCGTCTGCCCAAAATGCAGCCAAACCTTCGACTACGACTTCGTTCCGGGGGCGTCCCTCACGGCGATCCGTCTCGGCCGGTCGCGATACATGGCTTGCCCGTTCTGTCATCGCTGGTCGACCTTCGATTTGAGCTCGACCCGGATTCCCGCGACCCCGCGTGAGTCCCCCTGAGCCGGACCGTTCGTAGAAGGCTCTCTCGGGGCTCTCGAACCCGTGCGCCCGTGTCCAACCTCCGCGGATCTTACGACTCGCTCGGGCGGACCATCTCTCCCACTCCGCTAGACCGGGGATAGATACCGGGTCGATCGGAATCGGGAGTAGAAGATGGGGCCCGGCCTCCAGGGCCGGGGAAGGGGTTTGCATCGCTATCCGGAGACCCCCCTTCTGGAGGGTCGATGGCGGAGTGGGTCTACTTCGGGAGGCCGAGCTGATGAGTGAGCTCTGCCGGGTTCCCGTACGATCGGAGCGATTCGACCTTTCCGTTCGCGTTGAGGACGATGCGGGTCATCTGGTCCTCCACGAACTTTCGGTTCGTGGGGGCGATCGACTGCCCGTTCGGCTGGGCGAGAGGCCCGCTGTGGGTCCCGCGTACCGAGTTCACGATCACGATGTCGTTGCCGGTGACATAGACCCTGGAGACGTCCATGGTCCAGTCGGGGAACGCCGCGAAGCTTCCGGCATGGAAGCCCCGGATCGCCGTCTTTCCATGAAGGGGTGCTTCCAGGTTCGGGACTTGGAACGTTTCG
>JAKAPG010000180.1 GCA_021823085.1 Thermoplasmata archaeon
CGTTCGCGCGGAAGGTGGGGTCCCACTCGGAGAGGAAGAGCATCCCCAGGGTGGACTTGCCGATGCGGGTGGGGCTGCCCGTGGCCCTGCGGTCGGCGTCGATGACCACGATGATGTCCTGACCCCGGCGGATCCGTGCTCGCCCCCACTCGACCCAGTAGTCCCAGATCTCGTGCGGGAGGAGGATCTGGGCCTCGTCGGGTTCGCGTCCGTAGAGTTCGCGATCGAGGTCGCTCAGGCGCCACGCCAGCGAGTCGGGCCGCTGGAGGTACAGGTCCTCATCCAGGAGGTCGAGGTCCCTGGAACGGAGCGGCCGACTCGGCTCGGCCATGCATCAGCCGCCCTCGGACTTGTCCTTGCCTTCGCGGATCTCCGGGGACCGCTCGAAGATGCGGGCGTACGCCGGCTCGGAGTACGCGTCAGAGACGAGCTCGTTGAAGATCAGGTTCGCTGTGACCCGCCCCGGCGCGTCCTCCAGGAGGAGCGACTGCCATGCGGGGTGTGTCAGGCATCGGCGGGCCTGGTCCCGTAGCGCCGCTTGGATCGGGCCGTGGGACCGGTCCACGCCCAGCAGCGCGAGGTCTTCGCGGGCGTCGGTCACCGCTTTCACAGCCGCGACCCCGACCCCGGACCTCTTCGCTGCGTCTGGGAAGTTCAGGATGACGTCGCGGATCGCCTTTCGGGTGGCCCGGGCATCGGCGAGGGCCATGCGCCCGAAGACGCGGTCCCCGGCTACCCCGGCCCCGGAGAGGTTGGATCGGAAGTGGGAGAGCTCGCGCAGGGCTTCCTTGGTGCGCGCCTGCTCGGTGTCGAGAATATGGCGGAGTCGGTAGATCTCCCGCATTGCCGCCGGGAGGTCGTGGGGGACCGGCCGTTTCTCTCCGTTCGCGCCAGGCGGCCGGGGCTGGACCGCCGGCATCACTTCACCCGGGGCGGCGAGTCAATGATGATCCCCTCGGTACAGACCTTCACCTCACCGGTGGCGGTCCGCGTCCACAAGAAGCCGCGCCGAGGTCCAACCGGTGAGAAGCGGTGCGCCTCCCCGCGGCCCTCGCAGCTCGAGCAACGCCAGGAACCGTTGGGAACGTGCTTCACTCCATAGGCCTTCCGGAGTAGGAAGCAGAGGGGACACTTGCTCGGGTCGTGCACCGCCCCCGGAAAGGCCTTCAGCAGCCGGGCTTCGCGGGAGTCCGTTCCAGGCTCCATCAAGTCGATCCCTCTCTGAGGTCCGAACCAGAAGGGGAGATCCCGAGAGCGCCCGGCGGGATGGTCACGGTCTGGGGTGAGTTCCGGAGACGGGAGGCGGCCTCCGAGACGCGATCGACCTTCTGCTCGAGCCAGTCCACCCCTTCGTCCGCGATCGCAACGTACCGTTTCCAGGCCGCGAACGTCTCGGCTCGGGCTATCTCCGCCGAATCCTGCAGCTGGAGGGCGCGGTCGGACCTCGAAAGGATGTCCAGGGTCTTCCGGGCCTCCCGGAGCGCCCGGAGAGCCCTTCTCCGCGTTCCGCGGTCTTCCCGCCTCTTCTGCCGCTTTTCGCGCCGTGTCTTCTTTACCGGGACCCCGGGGAAGGGATCCGGGGCCGGAGAAGAGCCGGCCGAGCGGGCCCGGTGTCCCTCTGAGCTCAGGTGCCATGAGACGACCTGGTCCCATAGCGGGCCCCCATGCTGGTAGCCATCCGGCCTCTTTGCATCGCCCTTGCAAGCCGAGCACCGGGAGACAGAAATCATGGCGAAGGGAGTGCCCCCGCACGTCGAGCACACCACGGGAACAGCCCCCTCTTCGCGGGGCACCTCGTGGCGGCACGCGTCGTTCACCAGGTCACCCCCTTCCCTATCGTGCTCGGCGGCTCCTCGGACTCGGAGCGGTCCGGGGCCGGCGGGTTCTTCGCCGCGGCGGCCTCCTCGGCGAGCGCTGCTTCATCCGGTGCGAACCGTTCACGATCGAACCGAGCGAACACCTCCCGCATCGTCTGGCGGGTCTGCTCATCGGCGAGCGGATACACGGCGGTCATCAGTCGATAGACCATCCGACGAAGCCGGTGAACGAGCCGGTAGACCCGCTCTTGCTCGATGTACCCGAGCGAGGCGGCCAGCGGCTCTTCCCAGTGCCAATCCGAGAGGTCCGCCCCGACGCGCGGGACGACGATGTGCGGCCAGGCCAGGCGATTCTTGACCCGCGCCCTCTTGGCTACCGTCCCGTCCGGGTTGTATTCAGCCTCGAGCTTCTCCGTCCTGCGCCAGGAGATGTAGGGTAGCCTGATGGCGAGCCACTTGTCGTAGTCGACGTGGAGCCGATAGATCGGGAGTTCCCGTTTCGGGGCGGCGTCGACTCCCTTGATACGGACGTTGTGCTGGGGGAACGACTCGAAGGGAGAACCGCGACGGGCATCGCCCCGAGGTCGGCTCCAGCGGTGCTTCTGTGCATTCCATACCTTGTCGGGTTCCCCGATCTTGCGGTTCGTGACGGGCACGATCCATGGCGGCAGTGCGTCTTCTTCATGCTCGCGGGGATCCCAGATCACTGGGAACGCCCCGTAGAGGCGGAAGATCGCGTCCCGGAACCGGGTCCCGATGACGCCCCATCTTCCGTCGGGGAAGACTCCGACCATGACCCACCAGGAGGTCAAGCCGGGACGGTCGTCGCCCTCGGGGGCGATCCGGTCCGCTTGGGATGGAGCGGCCACGTTGTAGGAATGGAGGATGAAGAAGAACCAGGCGCTCGCCACGACTACCGGCAGGGCGACCCAGGTGAGGCCCCCCACGGCGTTGTCCAGCACCGGATAATCGTTCGAGACGAGGAGCATCCCCCCGACGAGGATGTGCGGCATCAGGAGGACCCAGTTGAGCCTCGGGAAGAACAGCGCCCGACGTGCGAGCCTCTTCGCGTACATCGTCAAGGGAGCCATGATCAGGGCGAGTTCGAGCGTAGTCGCGAATACGATCAGGTCCAGGCCGCCGAACGTCAGCGTTCCGTACGGGATTAGCGTGTAGGGGGTCTGATGGAGGAACATCATGCACCCCCCGTCCACGCAGAGACGCGTCGGCAGCGTCACGCTCGTCGAGGGCAGGTTGAGCGTCGGCAGGACCGTGATCGAATCGCCGATGACCGCGTAACTGTAGTTCGCCCAGAGCGATGTGCGCCCCACCGAGGACGCATTCTCGAACACCGAGGCCACGATCGTCCGGTTGCCCAGCACGTTGGCGAATTCGATGTCGACGGCGTCGCCATAGACCAGAGAGCCCGGGGAGATCGAGGGCTCGTTGAGGAAGCCCTCGTAGTAGGGGATGACGAAGGAGCCGTCGGGGGTCTTGAGCCCGTACGGGAGCGCGAGGCCCGACGCGGCGGCGTTTCCGATGATCCCCAGCGGCCCCATGAGCATGACCGCCGCCACGAGCCACGCGAGGATCTTCCGGCCGAGCAGCCCCTCAGAGTTGTGCTTTCCCCGGTACACTCCTTGCCACCTCAAAAGACGTCGTTCATGAACTTCTGGTAGAGGACCCAGCCCACGCCCCCGGCGATGATCATCGCAATCCCGATCTCGAGGAGGGGAGTGTCGACGGGCGTGCCGATCGCTCGACTCAGCTCCAAGGAAAAGATGAAGCCGAAGAGCGCGAGGACCCCGACCACAATGAGGGCGCTGCTGAGGCCGCCCTTGCGGTTCGCTCGTAGTGTGCGGGGGAAAATGGGGGGCCGATCCTTACGCTGTGGGCACGGCATTCCCCCCGGGAGCCCTCCCGGTCGGGGGGCCGATGCGGTCACGGGTTCCTCTTTTCCTTG
>JAKAPG010000014.1:0-619 GCA_021823085.1 Thermoplasmata archaeon
CGCGATCGCGGCGACACCGAAGTACCGGGTCCGGGCCCTGCTCGAGAACTCGGCCGGCCAGGGGACCACGATGGGCCGGACGTTCGAGGAGCTCGCCGAGGTCCTGGACCGGGTGGCGGCCGCCGAGCGAGTCGGAGTGACGCTCGATACGTGTCACCTCTTCGCCGCCGGGTTCGACTTCCGCACGCCCGAGGGATACGGCGAGATGATCGATCGCGTTCGGGAGACGATCGGGATCGAGCGCGTTGGCGCGTTCCACCTGAACGATGCGAAGGCCGACTTGGGTTCTCATCTCGACCGGCACGAGAACATCGGTCTCGGAAGGATCGGGCGCGAAGGGTTCCGCGCGCTGGTCAACGACCCTCGCTGGGCGAAGCTGCCGGGATTCCTCGAAACCCCGCTGGACGACGACGACTATGCCCGCTACGTACGCGATCTCGCGACGCTGAGATCCCTCGTGGGTCGGGCGCCGAAGCCGCACGCGCGCCGCTCCCACCGGAAGCGCTCCTCAACTCTCAAATAGGACGGGTCGCCATGCGCGCAGGCCGATGGGTGTCTCCGTCCCGGACCAGCGGATTCGCGAACTTCAGGAGACCGCTCGCCAGATCCGGCGCGACAT